>NZ_JARFXU020000021.1:0-88659 GCF_029581595.2 Arthrobacter sp. NQ7
CCGAAGCGCCCGCAACAGCCGCCACCCACCACTCCCGAGGGGGCACCTACGTCACCCTGCCCCCCGGTTCGGAAGTGCCGCCGCAGCCGGAGGGCAGTTACGTCACGCTGCCGGCCGGCCCGGAGGTGCCGCCGCAGCCGAAGGGAAGCTATGTCTCACTGCCCGGAGCCGTTTCCGGACATGGCATCAGACCGCAGGGCACCTACGTGACTCTTCCCGCCGCCGGTGGAGGGGGCGACCGGGACCAGCCGCGCCCTGCCGCCTGAGCAGCATTAAAAAGCACCTGCCTCCCCGTTTTACCAGGGGCGGCAGGTGCTTCTGCTGACTGCGCGCGTAATTGGCGCAGTGCCGTATTGGCCCGGTTTTGGGGATTATGTACCGCGGGACCCGGGTGTTTCCCGGGTCCCGCTGCTCGAAACTGGGCCAGTTCGGCGAACCCGTCAGCCGGCGTAGGGGTCGGCGATGCCGATGTATTGGGTGGTGGTGTATTCGGCGATGCCTTCGGAGCCGCCTTCACGGCCGAGGCCTGATTGTTTGACGCCGCCGAAGGGTGCTGCTGCGTTGGAGATGACGCCTGCGTTGAACCCGACCATGCCGAACTCGATCTGTTCCGCCACGCGCAGGAGGCGGTTGAAGTCGCGGCTGTAAACGTAGGAGGCGAGCCCGTACTCGGAGGCGTTGGCGAGTTTGATGGCGTCTTCTTCGGTGCTGAAGGTGGTGACGGGGGCGACGGGGCCGAAGATTTCCTGGCCCAGGATCGCCGCGTCGTTGGGCACGTCGGCCAGGACGGTGGGCTGGTAGAAGTAGCCGGGCCCGTCCACCGGGGCGCCGCCGGTGACGGCGACGGCTCCGGCGTCAAGAGCCGCTGATACCAGGGCGTGGACGTCGTCGCGGGCGCCGCCGTCAATCAGCGGGCCAACCTTGGTGTCCGGTTCGGTGCCGCGGCCGGTGGTGAGGGCGCCCATCGCTTTGGCGAACTTCTGGGTGAACTCCTGCGCGACGGTTTCGTGGACCAGGAACCGGTTGGCGGCGGTGCAGGCTTCGCCCATGTTCCGCATCTTCGCCGCCATCGCCCCGTCGACCGCGGCGTCCAGGTCGGCGTCCTCGAACACGATGAACGGGGCGTTCCCGCCGAGCTCCATCGAGGTCCGCAGGACGTTCTGCGCGGCGTCGGCCATCAGTCGTTTCCCGACCGGGGTGGAGCCGGTGAAGGAGACCTTCCGCAGCCGGGAGTCCTTCAGCAGCGGCCCGGAGATCCCGGACGCGGAGGAGGAGGCGACGACGTTCAACACCCCGGCCGGGAGGCCGGCGTCGAGCATGGTCTGGGCGAAGTACTGTGCGGTGAGCGGGGTGAGTTTGGCGGGCTTCAACACCATGGTGCAGCCGGCCGCGACGGCGGGGGCCACCTTGCGGGTGGCCATCGCGAGGGGGAAGTTCCACGGGGTGATCAGCAGGCAGGGCCCGACGGGTTTGTGCTGGACCAGGATCCTGTTTTTGCCTTCGGGGGTGGTGAGGTAGCGGCCGTAGTCCCGGACGGTTTCCTCGGCGAACCAGCGCAGGAACTCGGCCCCGTAGGTGACTTCACCGCGGGCTTCGGCCAGGGGCTTGCCCATCTCCAACGTCATGAGCAGGGCGAAGTCCTCGGCGCGTTCGGTGACCAGCTCGAACGCCTTTCGCAGGATCTCGGACCGAACGCGCGGCGCGGTCCGTGCCCAGGAGGCCTGGGCGGCGTCCGCCGCGTCCAGCGCGGCAATCGCATCCTGGCTGGTGGCGGAGGCGAGGGTGGCGAGCACCTGCCCGGTGGCGGGATCGTGCACATCAAACGTGCCGCCGTCGGACGCCTCCACCCACTCACCATTGATCAGCAGGCCGGTGGGCACGGACGCGAGGAGCGCGGCCTCACGCTCCGGTGAAACGGCAGGGGGCAGCGCAGTAGTAACTGTCATCGAAGATGTCCTAAAAGTGGTCAGTAGCTGGCGCGGCTGTCGCTGCCGGCCTGGGGAACGTATGTCGCGGCGAGGGCTTCTGAGCCGCGTGCGAGGAGGGCGACGTCGGCGCCCACCAGGATGAACGCGGCGCCGTTGGCGAGGTAGTGCTGGGCTGTGTCGGGGTTGAAGGCGTTGACGCCGGCGGGCTTGCCGGCCGCTTTGGCGGCGGACAGGCAGTGTTCGACCGCGGCACGCACCTCGGGGTGTTCCTGCTGTCCCAGCAGGCCCATGGAGGCGGCGAGGTCGGAGGGGCCCATGAAGACGGCGTCCACGCCCCCCACCGCAAGGATGTCCTCCACCGCATCCACCGCGGCGGTGGATTCGATCTGGACGGTGACGCTGATGGTGTCGTTGGCGCGGGCCAGGTAGTCAGGGACCCGGTTCCAGCGGGCGGCGCGGGCCAGGGCCGAACCCACGCCGCGGACGCCCTGGGGCGGGTAGCGGGTGGCCGCCACTGCTGCTTCTGCCTCGGCCGCCGAGTTCACCATGGGGATCAGCAGGTTCTGCACGCCAAGATCCAGGTACTGCTTGATCACCACGGTGTCATTAACCGGCGGCCGGACCATGGCGTGGACCGGGTAGCCGTGGATGGCCTGGAGCTGGGCGAGGATGGATTCGAGCCCATTGGGGCTGTGTTCGGCGTCCACCAGCAGCCAGTCCAGCCCCGCACCCGCGCACAGTTCTGCGATCAGCGGGCTGCCGGAACAGACCCACATGCCCGCCAGCGGCCGGTCCGCCGCAGCCAGCGCGGACCGGAAGGTGTCCTCTATTCGAAGCGGCACGTGACACTCCCCAGGGGTCCGTAGTCGGCGTGGACGGTGTCGCCCTTGTACACCCACATGGGGCGGGTGAACGAGCCGGCCAGGATGATGTCCCCGGCCTTGAGCGAATCGCCGTGGGCCGCGATCTTGTTGGCCAGCCAGTGGACGCCGTTGGCCGGGTGGTCCAGGACGCCGGCGGCCACGCCGGTCTCCTCCACGGTCTGGTTCTTGTAAAGGATGGCGGAGACCCACCGCAGGTCCACGGCGCCCGGCTTGACCGGATTGCCGCCGATCACCATGGCACCCATCGCGGCGTTGTCCGAGATGGTGTCCACGATGGTCCTGCCCTCCATTTCGATCCTGGAATCCAGGATCTCGAGGGCCGGAACCACGTAGTCGGTGGCCTTCAGGACGTCGAAGATGGTGACGCCCGGGCCCTTGAGCCCGTCCTTGAGCACGAACGCGAGCTCCACCTCCACCCGCGGGTGCGTGTACCGGTCCCACTGGACCGAGCAGCCGGTGTCCAGGACCATGTCATCGAAGATGGCGCCGTAGTCCGGTTCGGTGATGCCCGTGGCGGCCTGCATGGCCTTGGACGTGAGGCCGATCTTGCGCCCCACCAGGGTCCGGCCGGCCTCCTCGTTGCGGCGGCGCCACAACTGCTGGACGGCGTAGGAGTCCTCCACGGTCATGTCCGGATAGCGGGCGGTCAGGCGGGGGACAGGGGTGCGGGTCCGGCCGGCTTCCACCAGCTCGTCCGCGATGGCCTCAATCGTCGTTGGCTCCAGCATCTATTAGACCTGCACTCCCAGCTTGAATCCCGTCCGGTCGCCTTCCGGCGCGCCGTCCTTCCGGGTGTAGGAGAAGCCGTCGGCGCCCACCGTGACGGCCATTTCGGACTTTTCCTCGCGCTCGATCACGGGCTGCGGGTTGCCGTCGAGGTCCAGGACCAGGGAGGCCTCGGTGTACCAGGACGGGACCACGGGGTTGCCCCACCAGTCGCGGCGCTGGTTGTCGTGGACGTCCCAGGTGATGGTGGGGTTGTCGGGGTCGCCGGTGTAGTAGTCCTGGGTGTAGATCTCGATGCGGTGGCCGTCCGGGTCCAGGATGTAGAGATAGAAGGCGTTGGACACGCCGTGGCGGCCGGGGCCGCGTTCGATCCGGTCGCTGATGCGCAGGGCGCCCATCTTGTCGCAGATCTGGATGATGTTGTGCTTCTCGTGCGTGGCGAACGCGACGTGGTGCATGCGCGGGCCGTTGCCGCCGGTCAGGGCGGTATCGTGCACGGTCTGCTTGCGGTGCATCCACGCGGCGTACGTGACGCCGTCGGCATCCTTGATGTCCTCGGAGACGCGGAAGCCCAGGTCCTCAAGGTACTTGCGGCCGCGCGGGACGTCCGGGGTGACCTGGTTGAAGTGGTCCAGGCGGACCAGTTCGCCGGCGGAGTAGAGGTCGTAGCGCTGGGTGAGGCGCTCCACGTGCTCCACGTCGTAGAAGAACTCGTAGGGGAAGCCCAGCGGGTCCTCCACGCGGACGGAGTCGCCGATGCCCTTGGTGAAGCCTTCCTTGCGGCGCTCCACCCGGCAGCCGAGCTCGCGGTAGTAGGCCTCGGCGGCGTCAACCTCCGCGGGGGACTTGACCCGGTAGGCGAAAGCGGCGACGGCGGCCACCGGGCCCTTGCGGAGCACGAGGTTGTGGTGGATGAACTCCTCCAGGGAGCGCAGGTAGATCGCGTTGTCGTCTTCCTCGGTGACGTGCAGTCCCAGGACGTCCACGTAGAACTCACGGGAGCGTGCGAGGTCGGTGACCACGATTTCCATGTAGGCGCAGCGGACGATGTCCGGTGCCGGGACGGTGGGGGTGGGGACGAAGTTGGTCATTGGAGTCTCTCTTCTTTGAAAGGGGCTTGGAAGGTACGACGGCGGCCGGCTGGCTTAGGCGCCGAATTTGGGGGTGTGGACGGTGCCGAGGGTGATGTGCACGGCCTGCTGGTCGGTGTAGAAGTCGATGGAGCGGTAGCCGCCCTCGTGGCCCAGGCCGGAAGCCTTGACGCCGCCGAACGGGGTGCGCAGGTCGCGGACGTTGTGGCTGTTCAGCCACACCATGCCGGCCTCGACGTTCTGCGAGAAGTTGTGGGCCCGGGTCAGGTTCTGGGTCCAGATGTAGGCGGCCAGGCCGTACTTGGTGTTGTTGGCCAGGGCGAGGGCCTCGTCGTCGTTCTCGAACGGGGTGATGGCCACGACGGGTCCGAAGATCTCCTCCTGGAAGATCCGGGCGTCGGGGGCGACGTCGGCGAACACCGTGGGTGCGATGTAGTTGCCTTCGGGCAGGTGGCCGGGGCGGCCGCCGCCGGCCAGCAGCCGGCCTTCGGACTTGCCGATTTCCACGTAGGAGGCCACCTTTTCGTAGTGTTCCGGGTGGACCAGGGCGCCCACCTGGGTCTTGGGATCGTGGGGATCGCCCACCACGATGTTCTTTGCCCGGGCGGCGTACTTCTCGCAGAACTCGTCGTAGATGGCGCGCTCCACCAGGATGCGGGAGCCGGCGGTGCAGCGTTCGCCGTTGAGGGAGAAGACACCGAACAGGGCGGAGTCGATCGCGGCGTCCAGGTCGGCGTCTGCGAACACCACGCACGGGGACTTGCCGCCGAGTTCCATGGACAGGCCCTTGAGGTTGGCGGCGGCGTTGCGGAAGATCGTCTGGCCGGTGGTGGTCTCGCCGGTGAAGGAGATCAGCGGAACGTCCGGGTGCTTGACCAGGGCGTCGCCGGCTTCCTCACCCAGGCCGTTGACCAGGTTGAAGACGCCGTCGGGCAGGCCGGCGTCCTTGAAGATGGTGGCCCACAGCGAGGCGGACAGCGGGGTGAACTCGGCGGGCTTGAGGACCACGGTGTTGCCCGTGGCCAGCGCCGGGGCGAGCTTCCAGGACTCCAGCATGAACGGCGTGTTCCACGGCGTGATCAGGCCTGCCACGCCGATCGGCTTGCGGTTGACGTAGTTGATCTGCGAGCCGGGGACCTTCATGGCGTCATCGAACTGGGCCACGATCAGGTCCGCGAAGAAACGGAAGTTCTCGGCGGCGCGCAGGGCCTGGCCCTTGGCCTGGGTGATGGGCAGGCCGGTGTCGAAGGTCTCCAGTTCGGCCAGCCGTGCTTCCTGGGCTTCGACGGCGTCGGCGATCCGGTTCAGGACGCGGGCGCGCTCGCGGGGCTTCATCTTCGGCCACGGACCGTTGGTGAAGGCGTCGCGGGCGGCGGCGACGGCGAGGCCGATGTCCTCTTTCTGGCCGGCCGCGGCGGTGGCGTAGTTCCGGTTGGAGACCGGGTCCAGGACATCGAAGGTCTTGCCGCCCACGGAGTCGACGAACTCGCCGTTGATGTAGTGCTGGATGTGGGTGGGCAGGTCTTCGGGAATGTAGTGCTTGCTGGTTTCTACCGAGGTCGTCATCGTTGAAGTCCTAACTGGGTGGATGTCAGTGGGTCAGTGGTTGGTTTGGGCCAGGTACGCGTCCAGGGTGGCGGAACGGTGGAGCCTGGCGGCTTTTTCGATCTGTTCTGCGTCGGCTCCGGTTTCGATGAGCTTCAGCAGGTTTTCGTGTTCCTCCACGGAGTCGCGGGCGCGGCCGGGGACGAAGCGGAAGGTGGAGGACCGGAGCGAGGCGAGCCGGTTCCAGCCGCGGTGCACCAGGTCCAGGATGTGCGGGTTGGGGCAGTGTTCGAACAGGACGGAGTGGAAGTCCTGGTTGAGCTGGGTGAACCGGACCGGATCGAAGTGGTCCAGGCAGTCGCGCATCTCCTGGTTCACGGCGCGGGCCCGGGCGATGGCGGCTGCGTCGATCAGCGGCGCGGACAGGGCGGTGGCGGCGCCTTCCACGATGCTCAGGGTCTGCATGGTGTAGAGGTATTCGGTGGGGTCGATCCCGGCGACGGTGGCGCCGACGTTGCGTTCGAACGTCACCAGGCCCTCGGCTTCGAGCCGGCGGATGGCTTCCCGGACCGGTACCACGCTGAAGCCCAGGTCCTTGGCGATGGAACCCAGCACCAGCCGGTAGCCGGGAGTGTAGGTGCCCTCCACGATCCGGGCCTTGACGGCCTGGTACGCCTGTTCAGACTTGCTGCCGGGGGTGGCGGCCGCCTCGGTCACGGCTGTCTCAGTCATCGTTCTTTCCTGCCCATTCCTCGTAGCGTTCCTGCCACTCGGTGTTCATCGGGTAGAGGCCGTCCACGCTGTTGCCCTGCTTGACCATCTCGAAGATGAACGCCTCCTCCTTTTCCTGCTGGATGCAGTCCTCCACCAGCTCTTCGGCGATGGCCGGCGGGATGACCAGGATGCCGTCCGAATCGGCCACGATGATGTCGCCGGGCTGCACGGTGGCGCCGCCGCAGGCGATGGTGATGTCGGTGTCCCAGGGGATGTGGCGGCGGCCCAGCACCGCGGGGTGCGGGTTGGCGAAGTAGGTGGGCATTTCAAGGTCTGCCACGGCGGAGTAGTCGCGGACCCCGCCGTCGGTGATGATGGCGGCGGCGCCGCGGACCTGGGCGCGGAGGGCCAGGATGTCGCCCACGGTGCCGGTGCCCTTCTCGCCGCGGGCCTCCATGACCAGGATTTCGCCCTCGTTGACGGAGTCGATGGCGCGCTTCTGGGCATTGAATCCACCGCCATGGGTCTTGAACAGGTCTTCCCGGTTGGGCACATACCGCAGGGTGCGGGCCACGCCCACCACGCGCCGGTCCGGGCGGGTGGCCTGCAGCCCGTCAATGCTGACGTTGTCAAGGCCCCGCTTGCGCATCTGGGAAGACAGGGTGGCGGTGGCCACGGACTCAAGCTTGGCCTTCAACTCCGGGGACAGAACACCCGCAGGGGCCGCCAGGCCGGCAGCTTCCCGGGATCCGTACGCTTCCTCCCGCTGCAGGTCGTCCACCTTGGGCTGGGCACCAAAGTCCGCGAACGCCGTCGTGCCTTCCTCCACCGTGGTGACCAGCCGGCCCGTGGTGAGGGCGCCGTCAACGGTACCGACCTCGACTTCCAGCACGTCGCCGGGCTTTGCTACGGACGCCCCGGCGGGCGTGCCGGTGAGGATGATGTCCCCTTCTTCGAGGGTGAGCAGCTGGGACAGGTCCGCCACCAGGCGGGCGAACGGGAAGAGCAGGTCCGCGGTGGTGTCGTCCTGCACCAGGTCGCCGTTGTGCCAGGTGCGGATCCGCAGCCGGGAAGGTTCGACGGCGTCTGCCGGAAGAAGTGCCGGGCCCACCGGCGTGAACCCGTCGCCGCCCTTGGACCGGAGGTTGGAGCCCTTGTCCGCCCAGCGCAGGTCATAGACGCCAAGGTCGTTGCTGGCGGTGACGGCGGCAACGTGGCTCCAGGCGTCCTCAATCGAAACGCGGCGGGCGGCCTTGCCGATCACCAGGGCGATCTCGCCCTCGTAGCCGAGCAGTTCACAGCCGGCCGGGCGCTCAACGGGGCTCCCGCTCAGGGCGAGGGACGACGACGGCTTGAGGAAGTAGGACGGCTGCGCCGGGGTACGCCCGCGCTGGGCGGCCCGGCTGGGGTAGTTGATGTGCACCGCGATCACCTTGCGTGCTGCTGCCAGGGTGTCGCCGTTGACCTGCTCCAAAGCCTTCTCCTCATCAGGTACGAAATCGTATACGATCACTATTACCCATCCATCGACGTCCGTCAACCCTTGGATTTCCGCCTCTCCCCGGACGCCCGTCCGGAGTACTTGTCGCCTGGATCACAGGAGGCGTACAGTGGATGCCAAGACCTATGTTTCGATTATCGAATCGCATGTTCTGATATAGAACAAGTAGTGATCGAGTTCCAGCCACGACGAAGTGAGGACATCCCGTGCAGTTCCACCACCACGGATACGTATCCGGCGACCCCCGTGTCCAGCCCGCGGCAGGCGTTGGCCTTGACCGCCCCGAAGAGCTTCCGGAGGAAGTGGACGTGCTCATCGTCGGCACCGGCCCCGCCGGAATGCTTGCCGCCGCGCAGCTCTCCATGTTCCCCAACATCACCACCCGGATCATCGAACGCCGCCCCGGCCGGCTCGCCATCGGGCAGGCGGACGGCATCCAGGCGCGCAGCGTGGAGACCTTCCAGGCCTTCGGTTTCGCCGAGCGCATCATCGCCGAGGCCTACCGCATCACCGAGATGGCCTTCTGGAAGCCGGACCCTGCCAACCATGCCAACATCATCCGGACTGCCCGCGCGGTAGATGACGAGATGGGGATCAGTGAATTCCCGCACCTCATCGTGAACCAGGCCCGCGTGCTGGACTACTTCGCCGAGTTCGCCGCAAATTCGCCCACCCGCCTCAAGCCCGATTACGGCTACGAATTCCAGGGCCTGACCGTTGCCCGGGAGGGCGACTACCCGGTCACCGTGACGCTCCGCCACACGGCCGGCCCCAGCGAGGGCCAGGAGCGCACCGTCCGCGCCAAGTACGTGGTGGGTGCCGACGGCGCCCGCAGCAAGGTGCGGCAGGCCATCGGCTGCACGCTCGCGGGCGACCAGGCCAACCACGCCTGGGGCGTCATGGACGCGCTGGCGGTCACCGACTTCCCGGACATCCGGACCAAGTGCGCCATCCAGGGCGCCGAGGGCAGCATCCTGCTCATCCCGCGCGAAGGCGGCCACCTTTTCCGCATGTACGTGGACCTGGGCGAGGTCGATCCCGCCAGCCAGCACTCGGTGCGCAATACCAGCATCGAGGAGATCATCGCCAAGGCCAACGCGATCCTCCACCCCTACACCCTGGACGTCCGGAACATCGCCTGGCACAGCGTGTACGAGGTGGGCCACCGCCTCACGGACAGGTTCGACGACGTCCTGCCGGAGGAGCGCGGCACCCGGACTCCCCGGGTGTTCATCACCGGCGACGCCTGCCACACCCACAGCGCCAAGGCCGGCCAGGGCATGAACGTCTCCATGCAGGACGGCTTCAACATCGCCTGGAAGCTGGGCCACGTCCTCGAGGGCCGCAGCCCGGAAAGCCTGCTGACCACCTACTCCGAGGAACGCCAGGTGGTGGCCAAGAACCTGATCGACTTCGACAAGGAATGGTCCACCATGATGGCCAAGAAGCCGGAGGAGTTCGAGCACCCGTCCGACCTCGAGGACTTCTACGTGCAGACCGCGGAATTCCCTGCCGGCTTCATGACCCAGTACACGCCCTCCCTGATCGTTGGTCCGGCGGACCACCAGGACCTGGCCACCGGCTTCCCGGTGGGGAAGCGCTTCAAATCGGCGCCCGTGGTCCGCGTGGGCGATACCAACCCGATCCATCTTGGCCACCACGCCACCGCTGACGGGCGCTGGCGGATCTACGTGTTCGCCGATTCCGCCCTGCCCGGCACCGGCTCCGCCACGGACATGCTCGCCGAGTGGTTTGCCAATTCGCCCGAGTCCCCGCTGGCCGCCACCCCTGCCGGCGCCGACCCGGACGCGTGGTTCGACCTGAAGGTCATTTACCAGCAGCCGCACACCGCCGTCGATATCAGCTCGGTGCCGGCCGTCTTCAAACCGCTGGTGGGCCCGTACAAGCTGACCGACTACGAAAAGGTCTACGCCACGGATCCCACGGCGGACATCTTCGACCTGCGCGGACTGGACCGCAACGGTGTGGTGGTGGTGGTCCGCCCTGACCAGTACGTTGCCAACGTCCTGCCGCTGACGGCAACCGCGGAACTCGGCGCGTTCTTTGCACCGGTACTGCAGGCCACGCCGGCCAAGCCGCGTCAGGCCGTGGCAGCCGCCGCCCGGTAGTCGGCCGCCGGATACACGCCAAGGATCCGCACCTCGGTGGTGAAGAAGTCCAGTTCCTCGAGGGCCAGCTTCAGCGGCAGGTCCCCGGGGTGGCCTTCAACGTCGGCCATGAACATGGTGGCGGCGAACTCATTGCCCACCATGTAGCTCTCCAGGCGGGTCATGTTCACGCCGTTGGTGGCGAAGCCGCCCAGTGCCTTGTACAGGGCGGAGGGCACGTTGCGGACGCGGAACACGAAGCTGGTGACTGCCGGTCCGGGAAGTTCATCCCGGGCCGGCAGTGCCGTTTCCCGGGCCAGGACCACGAAGCGGGTGGTGTTGGAGGGATCGTCCTCCACGCGCGAGGCCAGCACGTCCAGGCCGTAGATCTGCGCGGCCAGCGGGGGAGCGAGGGAAAGCTTGCGGGGATCGTTCCACTCGGCCACCTCGCGGGCGGAC
Source organism: Arthrobacter sp. NQ7 (assembly GCF_029581595.2). Classification (NCBI taxonomy): domain Bacteria; kingdom Bacillati; phylum Actinomycetota; class Actinomycetes; order Micrococcales; family Micrococcaceae; genus Arthrobacter; species Arthrobacter sp. NQ7. The sequence continues at coordinate 10,957 of NZ_JARFXU020000021.1, forward strand.
CCTGCGGTGTCGCCGGCGATGACGGGCTTGAGGCCGTGCTCGCGGATCAGCTTCCGGCACTGGCCCAGTGCGTGGATGTGGCTGTGCACCTCGGTGGCGCCTTCGATGGTGCTGCCCGGGATGCCCAGCAGGTCGAAATGGATGGGCAGGAAGTACTCGCCCACGATCTGCAGGTTGGACTGCGGCAGCAGGATGTGGATGTCCGCGACCCGGCCCGCGATGGAGTTCTCGATGGGGATCATGGCCAGGTCCGCCTCGCCGGTGGTCACCAGCTCAAAGGCGTCCTCGAAGCTGGCGCACGGCACACTGTCCATGTCCGGGAACATTTGCTGACACGCGATATTGGAGTTGGCGCCGGGCTCACCCTGGTACGCAATCTTGGAGGCCATGATCCGTATGGTTTCACGCCCCGGTGCCAGGTCCCAATCGCCGGCTCCCGATTACCGCGGAGTGACGCGCAGCCAGAGGTATTGCCGGGGGAGGAGCGTCACGCCGTCGTCCAGCGGCAGGGTTGCCTCGGAGAGAAGGTCGACGGCGGCAGGAGCGAAACCGCCGAAGGTTTCCGCCGGCAGGGCCTGGGCGGAGTCGCTGAAGTTCGCCAGCGCCAGGATGGTGCTGCCGCCCTCCACCTCGCCCGGCCGCTGGTACGCGAGTACCGACCGGTTGTGGGTGGCGAAATCCACCAGCGTGGTGCCTGCCAGTTCGGGGGTGCCGCTGCGGACCTCGATCATCCGCTTCAGCCCTGCGTAGACAGCGCCCCCGGGCGTGGAAGGGTCTTCCCGCCGGGCGTACTGGTCAGCGGGGAAGTGGGGGCGGTGCACCCAGCGGCTGTCCTCTTCATGGCCCGGCTCGGAGGCGTACCCGTAGTCGTTGACCTGCCCCACCTCGTCGCCCAGGTACAGCAGCGGGATGCCGCCGGTGCTGAACGGCACCGAGTGGGCCAGGAGGATCCGTTCCACCGCCTCGGCCGGGTTGACCTCCATGCCGCACAGGGACGCCGTCGTGCCGGAAATCCGGCAGTCCCCGGTCTTTGGGTTGTCCTGGAACGGGACGCCGCGGGCGAAGCTGCCGGGGAACCGGTTGACGTAGAAGGAGTTCAGGAAGCGGCGGTGGTCGAAGCCCTTAATGCCCAGCTCCGCCGCGTCCTCGTCCGCGAAGGTCCAGCCGATGTCGTCGTGGCTGCGGACGTAGTTCACCCAGGCGGTACCGTCCGGGATGTTGTGCCGCCGTTCCAGTGCCTGGGCCAGGAGCGAAGTGTCCCGGGTGGCCAGGGACTCCCAGATGAGCGCCATCTGCAGCGGGTTGTAGGAAAGCTGGCACTCCTTGGGGTCAATGTAGAGCGCCACCTCGTCCGGATGCACGATGGCCTCGGACTTGAACAGCAGCGACGGCGCTGCCAGCCGGCACACGGCGTTGAAGGCCCGCAGCAGGGTGTGCGCCTGGGGCAGGTTCTCGCAGGGGGTGCCCAGCTGCTTCCAGATGAAGGCCACGGCATCCATGCGGAGGATGTCCACGCCCTGGTTGGCCAGGAACAGCATTTCTCCTGCCATGGCCCGGAAAACGTCCGGGTTGGAGTAGTTCAGGTCCCACTGGTAGGTGTGGAACGTGGCCCAGACCCACCGGCCGTCCTCCATCTGGATGAAGGACCCGGAATGGTTCTCGGGGAAGATCTCGCGCACATTGGCCTCGAACGCGTCGGGCATGGTGCGGTCCGGGAAGATCCAGTAGTAGTCGCTGTACTCCGGGTCTCCGGCTGCCGCCTTGCGGGCCCACTCGTGTTCATCGGAGGTGTGGTTGAAGATGAAGTCCACCACCAGGCTGATCCCGTTGGCCTTCAGTTCGGCGGCGAGGCTGCGCAGTTGCTCCATGGAGCCCAGTTTCGGGTTGACCTGGCGGTAGCTGGAGACCGCGTAACCGCCGTCCGAGTGGGGCTCGGGCGCCAGGAACAGGGGCATGAGGTGCAGGTAGGTCAGGCCCAGCTCCTTGAAATAGGGAATGCGGGCCCGGACCCCCTCCAGGCTCTCGGCATAGCGGTCCACATAGCAGACGCCGCCGAGCATGCGGTTGGACTGGAACCAGTCAGGGTTACCTTCCCGTTCCGCGTCGAGGGCCTTCAAATCCTGGGGGCGCTCCTGCCAGGACCGTGCGCTCTGGACCACCAGGGCGGAGAGCTGGTCCAGCCAGTCCCGGCGTGCGCCGTACAGGGAGTGGAACAGGCTGCGGAGGGTGGGGAAGTGCTCTTCGAGGCGCCGGTCAAAGTCCGCGTCCGGACGCAGGCCGAGTTCGCGTTCCCGTGCTACCGCGGACAGCACATGCCGGCGCGCCTCTTCGTCTTCGTTAACCGTTCCCTGCATGCAACAGCCCCTTCCGCCCACCGCGGGCGCATCCTGCGGTATCTGTACCGAAGTATTCCACGTCACACTTCAGGTATTTTGGATGATCTCTTTGCCGGCAGCTGTTGCCTGCAGGGCAGCGCCCACCACGCCCGCCAAGTTTTCCAGCTTCGCCGGGATGACCGGGGTGCGCAGTGACAGGCGGGGAAGGTATTCGTGGCTGCACACCGAGATTCCCCCGCCGATGATGATGAGGTCCGGCGAGAACAGGAACTCAACATGGGCCAGGTACCGCTGCAGCCGGCCGGCGTACTCCACCCAGTCGAGGCCTTCGTTTTCGCGGGCCACGGCGGAGGTCCGGGATTCGGCCTTGAAGCCGCCGATTTCCAGGTGGCCCAATTCGAAGTTGGGCACCAGCCTGCCGTCGACAATCAGTGCCGATCCGATGCCCGTTCCCAGGGTCAGGACCAGGACAACGCCCTTCCTGGCCGACCCGGCGCCGTAACGGGCTTCCGCCAAACCGGCAGCGTCCGCGTCGTTGACGACGCAGACAGGCCGGCCAAGCCGGGACTGCAGGTAGGACTGGACATCCCGCCCAATCCAGCCGGCGTCCATGTTCGCCGCTGACCTGGCCACCCCGTGTTGGACGATCGAGGGGATGGCGATGCCGACAGGCCTGCCCGCAGCACCGGGACTGCCGGCTTCGAGCTCCGTGATGAGCCGGTCGACGGCGTCCGCAACCGCATCCACGCTTCCGCCGGCAGGCGTCTGCAGGCGGCGGACGGTACCGGCAGGGATGCCGCTGGCCACGTCAATGAGCGCACCCTTGATCCACGTCCCGCCGACATCGATTCCAACCCGGGCATCCGTGCCGGCGGGGGTTTCGACGGCGGGAGGCGTGCTTTGGTCCTTCCGCTCCACGGATGCCGTTCCCGCGGGGGTCACTTGACTGCGCCCTGGGTGAGGCCGGACATGACCCAGCGTTGGGTCAACAGGTAGACAATGATCGCCGGTGCCATGGCCATCAGGTAGGAGGCGAAAGCCACGTTGTAGCTGTTGCTGAACTGCGTCTGGAAGATCTTCTGCAGCACGGGAATGGTCTGGAGTTCAGGATCGGAAATGATCAGTGACGGCATCATGAAGTCGTTCCAGGATCCGATGAATGCGAAAATGCCCACGGTGGCGCTCATGGGTCCGAGCAGGGGGAAGATGAGCCGCCAGAACACCTGCCAGGTGCCGGCCCCGTCCATCCGCATGCTTTCCTCCAACTCCAGCGGGATCGAGCGCAGGAAAGCGGTGAAGAGCATCGTGTTGAACGCCAGGGCAAAGACGATGTGCAGGATTGCGACGCCGAGGGGATTGTCCAGTCCGACGAGGCCGGTGAGTTGGATTTGCGGCAGCGCCACCACGGGGAACGGAATGAACATGGCCGCGAGCAGGTAGAAGAACGACCACCGGAAGAGGCGCCGGTCCCAGTTGCGGACGATTGCGTAGGCCGCCAGCGCCGAAACGACGATCTCGCCGATGACTGCGGTCACGGACACAAACACCGAGATCGCGAACCCGCGGGGAAAGTTCGTGAGCGTCCAGGCCTGGGCGAAACTGTCGAGGGTCAGTGGACCGGGCAGCGAAAAGGCATTGCCGTCCACAGCCTGGCCGGTGGTCTTGAACGCCATGCTGATGGTGACGTACAGGGGACCCAGCACCGCAAGGGTGCAGACGATGAGGATGACGGTGGCGGGCCAATTGGTGCGCTCCCGGCCGGTACGGGGCCGGCGCCGGCCTGAGGTGGTTGATCCTGGGGTCACTGGTTCTGCGGGGATGGTGCGGGTCGCCGTGCTCATGCTGCGATCCCTCCTTTGCCACGGGTGAAGCGGAGTTGGATGAGCGCGATGGCCACGCTGATGAGGAAGAAGATCACGGCATTGGCCATCTGGTAGGCGTAATCGCCGCCTTCGAAGCCACGGAAGATCGCCATCGCGACGCTGCGGGTCGCTACCCCGGGGCCGCCGTCCGTCAGGCCGACGATGATGTCATAGGCGTTGAGGTAGTTCTTGAAGCCGAGCACCGTATTGATCACGGCGTACCCGGCAACGAGCGGCAGGGTAATGTGGCGCAGGTTGTGCCAGGGGGATGCGCCGTCGATGGAGCTCGCCTCATAGACCTCCGGCGGGACCGTCAGGAGCCCGGCGATGTAGATCAGCATGGCGCTCGGGACGGACTGCCACGCGGTGACGAACACGATGCCCAGCCAGGCCAGGTCCGGGTTGGCGAGGATGCTCGAAGCAAGGGGTTCGATCCCCAGGCCCTTGCCCAGCAGGGGCAGCGAATTCGAGAAAAGGTACTGGAAGACGAAGGCGATGACGATGCCGGAGATCACCATCGGGATCACGAACACCGTGCGGAGGGCGGTGCGGAAGCGGACACGTGCCGTCAGTCCCAGGGCCAGGAGGAAGGCCAGGACATTCACGACGATGACTGTCACCAGCGAAAAGGCGAGCGTGAATCCGTAGGCACCGAGGATTCCTTCGTCGCGGAAGACTGCGATGAAGTTCCGGACGCCGATGAAACCGAATTCACCGAAGCCAACGGAGTTCGTGAAGCTGTAGATGAATCCGAGCACAGCGGGGAGCGTGACGGCGAGGGTGAAGATCAGCAGGGAAGGGAAGAGGAACAAGTAGTAGAGCGGGTCGACCCGGCTCTTGCGCATGCTGGCCGCCTTCATCCCTGCCGGGTCCGTCACCACCGCCCGGGTGGCGGGTTTCGTCATTGATGACATGGGTGAATCCTCGTTTCGTGCATCGGATAGGGAAGTGTGATTACGCCCGGAACGCCAGGCTGGCCCAGTCAGCGTCCATCCGACGCAGGGTGCTCTCGGGATCGGCGCCACCGATGATCGATTGGATGTAGTTGGCGGCGGGAATGGTGTTCGGGATGAACTGTGAGGCGCCCATGTAGAACCGGCCCTCGTCGTAGTACTTCTGCATCTCGACAATCCGGGGGTCCGCGACCGGCGGCGCGTCCTTGGCCGTGCCAAACCCCAGGAATTTGGCGTTGTACGGGTCCTGGATTTCCGGCTGCAGAAGGTATTGAAGGAAGGCACGTGCGCCCTCCTGTCCGTTCGCGGCTTCCGGAACCCAGAGCGAGAGGTCGATGTTCACGCGCACCTTGAGGTCGGCGGGGTCATCGGTCATGGGCAGCGGGAACGTGCCGAGGTCCACGTCCGTGCCGGCCTTTTCGATTTCCCCGAAGGCCCATGGCCCCTGGAAATACATTGCGGCCTGGCCCTGTGCCATGGCGGTGTTTCCATCCCCGTAGCCGCGGCTGGACGCATCGGGATTGACGTAGCCGGTCAGCTGGACCATGCGCCGCACCGGTTCCAGCAGCGTCTTCTGGAAAGACACCTCGGAACCCGGGCCGACGTTTTCGCCGGTTCCGTGCATCTTCTGATAAAAGGCCCGGACGTCCACCATGCCGCCGACCGTGTAGTCGAACATGCCCTGCGCCACGGTCCAAGGGTCCCGGAATGTGCCGTAGATGGGGGTTATGCCAGCCGCCTTGAGCCGTTCACACACCTCGATCAGTTCGTTCCACGTGGTTGGGACGGCCAGGCCGTGCTCTTCGAAAATGCGGCGGTTGTAGATCACGGACGCGGCCATGACCGAGTAGGGGATGACGCTGGTCCGGCCTGCGTAGGTGGGATACCAATTGGTGAGGTCGAGTACGTCGTCCCGGATGAAATCCGCTTCAGGGAGATCGGAAAGGTCCGAAAGGGCGCCGCGCTCCATGAAGCGGGCCATCTCCAGGTTGTAGTTGAGGCAGCCCAGGTCCGGGGGACTGCTGCGGACGAAACTGGCGGAAAGGTTCGTTGCCATATCGTGCAGGACGCGGAACCGGTCCTGCGATGCCGTGAACTTCGCTGCCAGGTCGCGGAAGTACGGGACTGCTTCCGGTTTTGACTGGTGGAACGTAATGGTTGGCCTGGATTCAGCCGTGGCGCATCCGGCCAAGCCTAAAGCCGTAAGCGCACCTCCGGCCGCGGCAAGGAAAGTACGTCGGGAGAGTGGCGTCCCGACGGACGGCAAAGGTGGCAACATCGGCTCCTGAAGCTCTCGAACTGGATTTATTTGGATCTTATATTTAGGACCTAAATGAGGATGCCCGAGGATGGGGATATCGTCAAGAGATGAAGGAAGCCACCGCAAGTTCGACCCAGCTGCTGCGGCAAATAAACTCAGATGCCCTGTTGCGTTACGCACTCCAGGAGGGAATCTTCACCGCAGGGTCGGCCATGGACGCAACCGGGCTGACCCGCGCCACCGTGCTCGGCGTCTGCGACGGCCTGGTCGACGCTGGCTGGCTGGAGGAAGTGACCGACGGAGACATTGCCGCACGGACGAACAAGGGGCGCCCGGCCCGCCGCTACCAGCTGCGTGAGGAAGCGGGTGTGGTGGTCGGGCTGGACGCCGGCGAAAGCCACCTCACCGCCATGGTGGCCGACCTTCGTGGCCGTGAGCTTGGCAAGCGGCGTCTCGGCATTGACTCGCACCTGCTGGGCAGGGCCGGCCGCGGGGTGCGGGCGCAGGAGCTGGTCAGCCGGGCACTCGAAGATGCCGGCTGCGATGCCGGCGACGTCCTGGTCACGGTGGTTGGCGTTCCCGCGCCGGTGGATGTGGATGGGATGTCCCCTGGCGGAGGGGAATTCTGGACTTTGATGAACTCCGGGTTCGCTCCGCTCCTTCCCGGCACGGTTGTTGTCGAAAATGACGCGAACCTCGCCGCAATCGCCGAGCAGGCGCAGGAGCCGTCGGCCAACGTGGCCACCTTGCTGTCCGGGGAGCGGTTTGGCGCCGGCCTGATCGTGGATGGTCGACTGATGCGGGGAAGCCGGGGTGGCGCCGGTGAGATGCGGTTCCTGGGTGCCGTGGATAACAAGCTCGTACCCGACGAGGGGGGCTCGGACGGGTTGGGGGCCCTTGCGCGGAAATGGGCGCGTGCCCGGATCCATGCCTACGACGGACCCACCGTTTTGCGGCAGGTGCCGGAAGCTGGCATCAAGGCGGAGGACGTCTTCGACGCGGCCCGCAGGGGAGACCCGTTTGCCATGGATATCATCGCCAGGCTGGGTGAACGGCTCGCGCGGATCGCGGTGGTGCTTTCCAGTCTTCTCGACATCGAGCGCGTCGTCATAGCAGGCGGAATAGCACGTGCCATCGAGCCGGTCCTGGAACACGCGCGCAGCCTGCTGCCCACGGACTCCGGCCTTCCGGTTCCGGCCCTCGTGGCGAGCCGCCTCGGGGCAGAAGCTGTGGTCCGGGGTGCTGTGGAGTCCGCCCTGGCGCGGATCAGGCAGGAACCAACGTCCTTCCATCCCAGGGCTGCGCGCTCCTGACGGGGCGCCCTGGGGGTATCGTGACGGGGCTGCGGCCTATAGGACGCTTCGGATGGCCTGCTCGAAACTGGTCACGTGCTCCAGGGCGAGCTTGCCTGCCCGTTCGGAATCGCCGTCGGCCACTGCCTCCAGCAGCTCCACGTGCTCGGAGATATGCTCCGCGACGGAAGGCACCTTTTCCAGCACCATGCACCAGATGCGGGTGGCCAGGTTGTCATAGCGGATCAGCACGTCTTCGAGGTGCGTGTTGGCCGCCGCCTTGTAGATCAGCCGGTGCACATTGATGTCGTAGCGCATGAGGTCGTAGGGGTCGCCGTCGGGGTCCATTGCGGCGATCGCCTTGGCGGTTTCCCGGATCTCCGCCCGGATCGCCGGGGTGGCCAGCTTCGCGGCGCGGCGGGCGGCCAGGGGTTCCAGCGATTCGCGGAGTTCGGAGACATCAGCAAGCTCGGTGATGTCGACGACGGTGGCGAACGTCCCGCGGCGCGGGTAGGACACCACCAGGTGGTCGCTTTCCAGGCGCTTGAGGGCCTCCCGGACCGGCGTGCGGCCGATGCCCAGTTCGGCGGCGAGCTTGCCGTCATTGATGGCCTCGCCCGGCCGGATGTCCAGCATGATGAGGCGGTCCCGAAGGTGCCGGTAGGCCTGCTCGGCGAGCGAGAGGTCCCCGTCCCCGGCGAGGTGGTTCTCCAGTGTGACGCTCATTTCGAGCCTTCCCGAGGTAGCTATTGACTGCTTAGTGATCTGCAACATACTATTACGTCAGTTCTAATATATCAGTTACAGATCAGTTATGGATCAGTAACTCCGAAAGGGCCTAGAAGGAGAACCATGCAGGACGTACTGAACGCCTCGCTCGCCACGGTGGACGCCGACGTCGCCGCCGCCGTTGCACAGGAACTGCACCGCCAGCAGTCCACGCTGGAAATGATTGCCTCGGAGAACTTCGCTCCGTCCGCAGTGATGGAGGCCCAGGGATCGGTCCTCACCAACAAGTACGCCGAGGGCTACCCGGGCAAGCGCTACTACGGTGGCTGCGAACACGTGGACGTTATCGAGCAGCTGGCCATCGACCGCGTGAAGGCCCTCTTTGGCGCCGAATTTGCCAACGTCCAGCCGCACTCAGGCGCGCAGGCCAACGCCGCCGCCATGTTCGCCCTGCTGAACCCGGGCGACACCATCCTCGGCCTGTCCCTGGCCCACGGCGGACACCTCACCCACGGCATGAAGATCAACTTCTCCGGCAAGCTGTACAACGTGGTGCCTTACCACGTCCGCGAGGAAGACCTCCGCATCGATATGGCAGAGGTGGAGGCACTGGCCCTCGAGCACAAGCCCAAGCTGATCGTGGCCGGCTGGTCCGCCTACTCCCGGCAGCTGGACTTCGCAGAATTCCGCCGCATCGCCGACCTCGTGGGCGCCTACCTGATGGTGGACATGGCCCACTTCGCCGGCCTGGTGGCCGCAGGGCTGCACCCCAACCCCGTCCCCTACGCGGACGTGGTCACCACCACCACCCACAAGACCCTGGGCGGCCCCCGCGGCGGCGTGATCCTGGCCAAGGAAGAGTACGCCAAGAAGATCAACAGCGCCGTCTTCCCCGGCCAGCAGGGCGGACCGCTGGAACACGTGGTCGCCGCCAAGGCCGTGGCCTTCAAGCTGGCCGCAGCCCCCGAATTCAAGGAACGCCAGGAACGCGTCCTGCAGGGCGCCAAGCTGCTGGCCGAACGACTGCTCCAGGATGATGTTGCAGCCGCCGGCATCTCCGTGGTCAACGGCGGCACCGACGTCCACCTGGTCCTGGTTGACCTCCGCAACTCCGAACTCGACGGCCAGCAGGGCGAGGACGCCCTCCACAAGATCGGCATCACCGTCAACCGCAACGCCGTCCCGTTCGATCCCCGTCCGCCGATGGTCTCCTCCGGCCTCCGGATCGGCACCCCCGCCCTCGCCGCCCGCGGCTTCGGCGCCGCCGAATTCACCGAGGTTGCCGACATCATCGCCTCGGCGCTGATCGCCTCTGCCAGCACCGGCACCCTGCCCGGGGACACCGCCGTCGAACTCCGCGAACGCGTGACGGCCCTGGCCGAAAAATTCCCCCTTTACCCGCACCTCAACGACGACGCCACTTTGGCCGGTGCTGAGGCAGACCTGATTGGAGCCGCCAAGTGAGCACCCATCACCTTCCGGAGCACCCGGACTTCCTCTGGCGCAACCCGGAGCCCAAGTCCTCCTACGACGCCGTCATCGTCGGCGGCGGCGGGCACGGCCTGGCCACCGCCTACTTCCTGGCCAAGAACCACGGCATGACCAACATCGCCGTCCTGGAAAAGGGCTGGCTGGCCGGCGGAAACATGGCCCGGAACACCACCATCATCCGCTCCAACTACCTCTGGGACGAGAGCGCCGCCATCTACGAGCACGCCCTCAAGCTGTGGGAAATCCTGCCCGAGGAGCTCGAATACGACTTCCTCTTCAGCCAGCGCGGCGTGATGAACCTGGCCCACACCCTGGGTGATGTGCGGGAGAGCATCCGCCGCGTCGGGGCCAACAAGCTCAACGGCGTTGACGCTGAATGGCTGGATCCGCAGCAGGTCAAGGAACTCTGCCCCATCCTGAACATCAGCGACAACATCCGCTACCCGGTCATGGGGGCCACCTACCAGCCCCGCGCCGGCATCGCCAAGCACGACCATGTTGCCTGGGCCTTCGCCCGCAAGTGCGACGAACTGGGTGTGGACATCATCCAGAACTGCGAAGTGACCGGATTCCTCAAGGACGGCGACCGCGTGGTGGGCGTCAAGACCAGCCGCGGCACCATCAACACCGAAAAGGTTGGCCTCTGCGCCGCCGGCCACAGCTCGGTCCTGGCCGAGATGGCAGGTTTCGAGCTCCCCATCCAGTCCCACCCGCTGCAGGCACTGGTTTCCGAACTTCACGAGCCGGTCCACCCCACGGTGGTCATGTCCAACCACGTCCACGTCTACGTCTCGCAGGCGCACAAGGGCGAACTGGTCATGGGTGCCGGCGTGGACTCCTACAACGGCTACGGCCAGCGCGGCTCCTTCCACGTGATCGAGCAGCAGATGGCGGCCGCCGTGGAGCTCTTCCCCATCTTCGCCCGGGCCCACGTGCTCCGGACCTGGGGCGGCATCGTGGACACCACCCTGGACGCCTCGCCGATTGTCGGCACCACCCCGGTGGAAAACATGTTCGTGAACTGCGGCTGGGGAACCGGAGGCTTCAAGGGAACGCCGGCCGCCGGCATGACCTTCGCGCACACCATCGCCACCGGCGCACCGCACAAGCTGAACGCGCCGTTCTCCCTGGAACGCTTCGAAACCGGCGCCCTCATCGACGAACACGGCGCCGCCGCCGTGGCCCACTAGCCGCCGCCACCAGAAAAGGACTAACGCACATGCTGCTGATCCCATGCCCCAACTGCGGACCGCGGGACGAAACCGAATTCCACTACGGGGGACAGGCCCACGTCGCCTACCCGGAGAACCCCAGCGAGCTGACCGACCACCAGTGGTCCCGCTACCTCTTCTACCGCGAGAACCCCAAGGGCATCTTCGCTGAACGCTGGGTCCACAGCACCGGCTGCCGCCAGTGGTTCAACATGCTCCGCGACACCGTCAGCTACGACATCAAGGCCATCTACCCCATGGGTGCCCGGCGGCCTGACCTGGCCGCCGCCCCGTCCGGGGAATCCGGCACGGCCAGCCTTGCCGCGGACAGCACCACCACTGGAACCGCCGCCCCCAGCCTCGCTGCAACCAGCCTTGCCGCCACCACCACCGCCCCGGAAGGAGCAACCAAGTGACTTCCCAGAACGCCCGGCTCAGCACCGGCGGCCGGATCGACCGCACCATCTCCTGGCGCTTCACCGTGGACGGTGAAGAGTTCACCGGCCACCCGGGCGACACCCTGGCCTCGGCCCTGCTGGCCAACGGCCGCGTGGCCGCGGGCAACTCGCTCTACGAGGACCGCCCCCGCGGCATCATGTCCGCCGGAGTGGAAGAGGCCAACGCCCTGGTCCGCATTGAGGCCCGCTTCCCCGGCGACGTCGCCGAATCCATGCTTCCCGCCACCACCGTTTCCCTGGTGGACGGGCTCAAGGCCACCCTGCTCAACGGCCTGGGCAAGCTGGACCCGAAGGACGACCGCGCCGAATACGACAAGAAGTACGTCCACACCGACGTCCTGGTGGTGGGTGGTGGTCCCGCCGGCCTCGCCGCAGCCCGCGAAGCCGTCCGCACCGGCGCCCGCGTCATGCTGCTGGACGACCAGCCCGAACTCGGCGGCTCCCTCCTCTCCGGCTCCACCGCCGCCGGTCTGGCGGAGACCATTGAGGGCAAGCCCGCCCTTGAGTGGGTGGCCGACGTCGAAGCCGAACTGGTGTCCGGCGCGGAATCCACCGTGCTGAACCGCACCACCGCGTTCGGCGCCTACGACGCCAACTACGTCATCGCAGTCCAGAACCGCACCGACCACCTCTCCAGCCCCGCGGCACCCGGCGTCTCCCGCCAGCGGATTTGGCACATCCGTGCCAACCAGGTGGTCCTCGCCCCCGGCGCACACGAGCGCCCCCTGGTGTTCGAGAACAACGACCGCCCCGGCATCATGCTGGCCTCGGCAGTGCGCAGCTACCTCAACCGCTACGGCGTGGCCGCCGGCAAGCGCATGGTCATCAGCACCACCAACGACAGCGCGTACGCCGTCGCAACCGACCTGGCAGCGGCCGGGGTCAAGGTGGCGGCAGTCGTGGACGCCCGCCCTGCCCTGACCGCCGTGGCAACTGCCGCCATCGAATCCGGCATCCGCGTATTGATCGGCAGCGCCGTCGCCAACACCTCGGCGGACGCGGCGGGACGGCTGGACGGCGTTACCGTCCGCAGCATCAACGACGACGGCGAGCTCACCTCCGGCGTCGAGCAGATCGCCTGCGACCTGCTGGCAGTGTCCGGCGGCTGGAGCCCGCTGGTCCACCTGCACTCGCAGCGGCAGGGCAAGCTGCGCTGGGACGACGGGCTGGCAGCCTTCGTGCCCAGCACCGAAGTGCCCAACCAGCAGACCATCGGCTCCGGTCGCGGCTCGTTCGACACGGCCGACTGCCTCGCCGAGGGCATTTCCGCCGGTGCCAGGGCGGCCATCGCGGCCGGCTTCAGCTCCGCCGTCGAGCCCGCTCCGCTGGGCGCGCCGAAGGCCTCCGCACCCACCCGCCAGCTGTGGCTGGTACCGGGCGAGAGCGGCACCCCGGACGACTGGCACCACCACTTCGTGGACTTCCAGCGCGACCAGTCCGTGGCGGATGTCCTCCGTTCCACCGGGGCCGGCATGCGTTCGGTGGAACACATCAAGCGGTACACCTCCATCAGCACCGCAAACGACCAGGGCAAGACCTCCGGCGTGAACGCCATCGGCGTGATCGCGGCGGCACTGCGCACGGCCGGCGAGGCTTCGCGCGGCATCGGCGACATCGGCACCACCACCTACCGCGCACCGTTCACCCCGGTGGCCTTCGCGGCACTGGCCGGACGCCAGCGCGGTGAGCTCTTCGACCCCGCCCGCATCACCTCGATCCACCCGTGGCACGTTGCCAAGGGTGCGTTGTTCGAGGATGTCGGGCAGTGGAAGCGGCCCTGGTACTACCCGCAGGGCGGGGAGGACATGGACGCCGCCGTGCTGCGCGAATGCGCCGCCGTCCGCGACTCCGTGGGCTTCATGGATGCCACCACCCTGGGCAAGATCGAAATCCGCGGCAAGGATGCGGGCGAATTCCTGAACCGCGTCTACACCAACGCTTTCAAGAAGCTCGCCCCGGGCTCGGCACGCTACGGCGTCATGTGCCTGGCTGACGGCATGATCTTCGACGACGGCGTGACCCTCCGGTTGGACGAGGACACCTTCTTCATGACCACCACCACCGGCGGTGCCGCCAAGGTGCTGGACCACCTGGAGGAATGGCTGCAGACCGAATGGCCGGAGCTGGACGTGCAGTGCACCTCGGTGACGGAGCAGTGGAACACCATTGCCGTCGTGGGGCCCAAGTCCCGCGAAGTGATCGCCAAGGTGGCGCCGGAACTGGCCGCCAATGGCGGACTGGATGCCGAAAACTTCCCGTTTATGACCTTCCGTGAGACCACCCTCGCCTCCGGCGTGCGGGCCCGGGTCTGCCGGATCTCCTTCTCTGGCGAACTCGCCTACGAGATCAACGTTCCGGCCTGGTACGGCCTGAACACCTGGGAGTCCGTGGCTGCCGCCGGGGCTGAATTCAACATCACCCCGTACGGCACCGAAACCATGCACGTGCTGCGCGCCGAGAAGGGCTACCCGATCGTCGGGCAGGACACCGACGGCACCGTCACCCCGCAGGATGCCGGCATGGAGTGGATCGTCTCCAAGGCCAAGGAGTTCATCGGCAAGCGCTCCTACTCCCGCGTGGACGCCCAGCGTGAAGACCGCAAGCACCTGGTCAGCGTCCTCCCCGTGGACCGCACGCTGCGGCTGCCCGAAGGCACCCAGCTGGTGGAAAAGGGACGCTCCACCAACCCCGCCTACGGTCCCGTGCCGATGGAAGGGTTCGTCACCTCCAGCTACCACAGCGCAGCGCTGGGCCGTTCATTCGGCCTGGCCCTGATCAAGAACGGACGCAACCGCATCGGCGAAACGCTGATTGCTGCCGCCGGCGACCAGCTGGTGGACGTGGTTGTTGCAGAGACAGTGCTTTTTGACCCAGAAGGGACCCGCAAAGATGGCTGAGACAGCAGCTTCCCCCACCCCCGCCAAGACTCCGGTAGACAAGGACCTCGCGGTCCGCACCAGCCCGGCCGGAGTGCTCAGGGACGCGTTCGCGGCAGGCTCGCTGGCCGGAACCGTTGAGATCTCCGAGCTCCCCTTCCTCACCATGGTGGGGATCCGGGCGGCCGCAGGCTCCGACGCTGCGCAGCGCATCGCTGCGGTGACCGGCGGCCTGCCAGCCCGGTCCGGAAACGTTGCCGGCAACGGCGACACCTCCGTCCTGTGGCTGGGCCCGTCCGAGTTCCTGGTAGTGGCCCCGACCGAAGCCCACGAATCCCTGGGCGGCAGCCTGATCCCGGCCCTCCGGGAAGCACTGGGCACCGGCGCAGGCCAGGTGGTGGATCTTTCCGCCAACCGGACCACGTTCGAGCTGGTTGGCCCCCGGGCCCGCGGCGTCCTGGAAAAGGGCTGCTCGCTGGACCTGCACCCCCGGGTGTTCAAAACGGGCACGGCGTTCTCCACCGAGATCGCGAACATCCCGGCCATCCTCTGGAAGACCGGGGAGGAATCCTTCCGGATCTTCCCCCGGGCTTCCTTCGCCGAGTTCCTGGGCCGCTGGCTGCTGGACGCCATGCGGGAGTACGCCTCGCCAGAGGTCCCCTGATGGCGCTCAGCGTCCTTGACCTGTTCTCTGTCGGCATCGGGCCCTCGTCGTCACACACGGTGGGCCCGATGCGGGCGGCCAAGCTCTTCGCCGACGGGCTGAAGGGCGACGGCCAACTGGCTTCCACGGTGCGCGTCCAGTCGGAACTGTTCGGTTCCCTGGGCGCCACCGGGCGCGGCCACGGCTCGGACAAGGCGGTGGTCCTGGGACTGCAGGGCCTGGAACCCGAAACGGTCAACACCTTCACGGCCGATGACCAGGTTGCCTCCGCTGCGCTGAACGCCGAGCTGCACCTTGCCGGCAGCCATCGCGTGGACTTCAACTGGGAAGAGGACGTGGTGCTCCACCGGCGCAAGTCCCTTCCCGCCCACCCCAACGGCATGACCTTCCGCGCCCTGGACCACACCGGAGCCGTATTGAGCGAGCGGAGTTTCTACTCCATCGGGGGCGGCTTCGTGGTGGATGGCGACGCTGCAGGGGCGGACAAGGTAGTGGCCGACGACACCGTCCTGCCGTACCCGTTCTCCACCGCGGACGAGCTGCTGCAGATCTGCAGCCGCGAAGGCATGTCCATTTCCGACGTCATGCTGGCCAACGAACTCACTTGGCACACCGAAGCCGAACTCCGGGAGAAGCTGCTGGGGCTCTGGGCCGTGATGCGTGAGTGCGTGGAGAACGGCTGCAACGCCGAGGGCATCCTGCCGGGCGGACTCAAGGTCCCCCGGCGGGCGCCCGCGCTGTTCCGCACCCTCACCGCCTCCGCCGCGGCATCTGCGGCCAGCGCAGAAGCGGCGGCAGCGACGGCGTCGCCCGTCCAGGCCCCGGCGGACCCGCTGCTCGCCATGGAATGGGTCAACCTGTTCGCACTCGCCGTGAACGAGGAGAACGCCGCCGGCGGGCGGATCGTCACCGCCCCCACCAACGGCGCGGCCGGAATCGTGCCTGCCGTGCTGCACTACTACGTCAAATTTGTGCCGGGAGCCGACGACGACGGCGTGGTCCGCTTCCTGCTGGCGGCGGCCGCCGTCGGAATCCTGTTCAAAACGAATGCCTCCATCTCCGGCGCCGAAGTGGGTTGCCAGGGCGAGGTGGGCTCCGCCTGTTCGATGGCCGCGGCCGGGCTCTGCGAAGTGCTCGGCGGGACTCCGGCGCAGGTGGAAAACGCCGCCGAAGTGGGGATTGAGCACAACCTCGGCCTGACCTGCGATCCCGTGGGCGGGCTGGTGCAGATCCCGTGCATCGAGCGGAACGCGATCGCCAGCGTGAAGGCGATCAACGCGGCCCGGCTGGCCCTGCATGGGGACGGCAGCCACAAGGTCTCGCTGGACAAGGCCATCAAGACCATGCGTGACACCGGAGCCGACATGAAAACCAAGTACAAGGAAACCTCCCGAGGAGGCCTCGCCGTGAATGTGATCGAGTGCTGAGCCATGACAGCCACTGAAACCCATATCCCCAGCCCCAAAGTGCCCACCACCGTGGAACACGTCCTCACGCTGGACTGCCCCGAAGGGCCGGGCATCGTGCACGCGGTCTCCGGCTTCCTGCTGGAACATGGCTGCGACATCATCGACAACAAGCAGTTCGGTGAGCGTACCGAAGGCCACTTCTTCATGCGCGTCCACTTCGTCTCCGAAGGCGACGACTCCACGCTGCAGGTCCTGCGCGACTCGTTTGCCCCCGTGGCCGACAAGTTCGGCATGCGGTGGCAGCTGGAACGGCAGGGCTCCAAGCGCAGGGTACTGATCATGGTGTCCAAGTTCGGGCACTGCCTCAACGACCTCCTGTTCCGCGCCCGGATCGGTGAACTGCCGGTGGACGTGGTGGCCGTGGTATCCAACCACCGCGACCACCAGGCGCTCGTGGAGTGGCACGGCATCCCTTTCCACCACATTCCCGTCACGGCTGACACCAAACCCGAGGCGGAGGCCCGGCTGATGGAACTGGTGGACGGGCTCGACGTGGAACTGGTGGTGCTGGCCCGCTACATGCAGGTGCTCAGCGACGACCTGACCCGGAAGCTGGACGGCCGCGCCATCAACATCCACCACTCGTTCCTGCCCAGCTTCAAGGGTGCCAAGCCGTACCACCAGGCGTACGCCCGGGGCGTCAAAACCGTCGGCGCCACGGCACACTACGTCAACGCGGAGCTGGACGAGGGCCCGATCATCTCCCAGCAGGTGGTGGACGTTGACCACACGTACGGTCCCGAGGACCTGGTGGCCGCCGGCCGCGACACCGAATGCAAGGCCCTCTCCAACGCCGTGAAATGGCACTGCGAAGGACGGGTCATCCTGCAGGGCAACCGCACCGTGGTGCTTCGGTAACTGCCATGTCGCGCCGCAAATACCGTGACTGGAACCGACTCATCGGCGTCCCCGTGGAGATCCGGCAGTACGGCGCAACCATCCGTACCGGGGTGGTGGACGACGTCATGCCGGATTCCTCCATGCTGTGGCTGATGGCTGATTCATCCCATGCCCGGACCCTGTATGACGCCCACGAGGACTTTGAAGTCTGGATTGAGCTGGAACTGCTTGAGGCGCACCACCTTCTCCAGGTGGCGGCGCCCGTCAGCGTGTAATCCCGGACTGTTCACGGCGCGGCTGGCTGCCCCACAAGGGCCGCCGGCCGCGCTTTTTGACGTGCCGCGTCCCGCCGGCGGCCACCGCTGTCCTTCCCCGCGTTTGGGCAAGGACGACGGCGTCATCCGGCCATGCGCCGTCGTCCGCCGGGCAGCCGACGCCAAGCCTGCGGAGACCGGCCAGGCAGGCTTCCGGGCGCAGCACAAAGGGGCGTGCCGCCCGGGAAAGGTCCCGGGCGGCACGCCCCTTTGCGGGTATCGAGGGGCGCTTACTTCGCCTGCAGGGCGGGCTGCTGGTCATCCTTGGTGTCGGATGCCTTTTCGCCGCCGGCCTGGGCCAGGGTCATGCCCTTGGTCTCTTCGGCCATGAAGACGCAGACCAGGAAGCCCGCCGCGGTCATGATGGCGGCGACGAGCATCGTGGGTCCTACGCCCCAGTAGGAGAGTCCGAAGGGCAGCGCGAAGGTGCCCAGTGCTGCACCGATGCGGCTGACCGCCGCCGTGATACCGACGGCGCTGGCACGCACGTGGGTGGGGAAGATCTCACTGGGGTACGCCCATTCAAGAATGCTGGGGCCGCCGGAGAACAATGCGTAGGCAACGAAGCAGCCCACGATGATGGCTACGGGTGCCGCGGGGAACAGGCCCAGGATGAACAGCGGGATGGCCATCAGGGCGAAGCACCAGATGATCAGCGGCCTGCGTCCCCAGGACTCCACGAGCTTCAGCGCAGGGATGCACCCGGCAAGGAATACCAGGTCGATGATCACTGAGCCAAGGTTGGAGAGGTTTCCCTCGCCCATCCCAAAGGAGCTGAGGATGGTGGGCCCGAAGGTGAAAATTGCGAAGAGCGGGCCGACCTGCAGCGCGTAGAAGGAGCTGCAGAAGACGATGCGCTTGAGGTAGGGCCGCTGCAGAAGGACACGCAGGTCTACGTTCTTGTCCTTGGGGGCTGGCGTCTCTTCCGTTTCGAAGATCACGTGGTCGACGTTGAGCTGGTCCGAAAGGGCGGCACGCAGGGCGGATTTTGCATCAGCCTTGCGGCCGTGGTGCAGCAGCCACCGCGGGGACTCCGGAGTGCCCAGGCGGATGAGCATGACGACGGCGCCGAGGACCGCAGAGGTCAGGAGCATCCAGCGCCAGGATCCGGCACCGAAGATTTCGAAGATGGCGAAGCCAGCCAGGGAAGCCAGGGCAGCGCCGATGAACCACCCGACCTGCAGGACTCCGAGCATTTGGCCGCGGCGCTTGCGGGGGAGCCATTCTGCGAGGAGAGAGTTGGCAATGGGGTAGTCCGCACCGATGGCCAGGCCGGCGATGAGGCGCGTGATGATCAGCTGCCACGAGTCCTGGACGAAGAACTGCAGGACCGAGGAAATAACCAGAACCCAGAGGTCGATGGTGTACATCAGCTGGCGGCCGATCCGGTCGGTCAGGGGACCGAGCAGGACGGCGCCGAAAAAGATGCCCACCAGCGCCGCGGCACCGATGAGGCTGGTCTCCAGCTCCGTGGTGTGGAAATCGGCCGAGATGCCGACCAGGGCGATGGCGATGATGCTCAGGATGTAGCCGTCAAGGATCGGCCCTCCCATGCACGCTGCAACCAGCTTCTTATGGAAGCGCGAGAAGCGCGCCTCGTCGATAGCGACGTGAATGTTCATGGAATCCTTCTCGTGGTTAGGGAAGCCGGAGCCTGGCAGCCGCCTTTGGCCGCCAGGCGCTGGGGTCCGGGCGCGGGCCCGATTCCCGGCTGATGACAGTGGAACAACCTACTGAATCAAACGTCGACGCTTGATATATCAAGACTTTATTGTGGACTGGGTCACAGGTCAATCATTGCCGTGAAGTTACGTGCCGCGGATGAATCCGGTGAGCCGGGCAAGGTGTCCGGCCATGAGTTCGGTTGCGGCGGCCGGGTTCTTTTCCAGGATCGCCGAGACGACGGTTCCGAGGTCTTCCAGCTGATCCAGTATCGGGGCGCGCCTCTCGAGGGCGAGCCCCAGGACGCGGGTCCATAGATTGGCGTACCGAAGGAGGGTCTCCTCCAGCCGTCGGTTGCCGGCCGTTCGGTAGATGAGTTGGTGTACGGCCAGGTCGAGGCGCAGGAGATCGCTCTGCTCGACCGGTTTCGGCCCAAGGGACCTGATGATATCCAGGTACTGCCGGAAGGTTTCGGCGGCTTCGCCCCGTACCGTCCTCGCCGCAAGCCCTGCCGCAACCGGCTCCAGTGCCTGCCTGAGTTGGGCAATTTCATCAAGATCCGCATAGTTCACCGGCGCTGCGTAGGTTCCCTTGCGGGGGTAGGAAATGGCCAGGCCGTCCCCTTCAAGGTGGCGCAGGGCCTCGCGGATGGGGGTGCGTCCCATCTGCATCTCTGCGGAAAGCTGCGTTTCGTTGATGGCCTCGTTGGGCCGGATGTCCAGCATGATCAGCCGGTCGGCGATGACGCGGTATGCAACGTCGCCCAGCGACTCCTCGGCCGGTGCCGTTCTTCCCGCCAGAGGTATTTCGAGCATGCCACCAGTCTGTCATTGCCCTGCGGTTCCTGTCGGAAACCGCGACGAAACACGACGGTCATCTAAAACATTTAAAACTAAAGTCTATTGCTTCTCGGGGTTTCTCTTCCTACAGTGGAGGTACGCCCGAAAGTGATGCACATCACCCAGGGGCACTCCCGAACCCCGAACGCCCTACGGAGTCAACATGAACGCATTGTCACTAGCCGGCCAGGTGGCCCTGGTTACCGGAGCCGGCCATGGAATCGGCCGGGCCAGCGCCATGGCACTTGCCGAAGCCGGCGCCCTCGTGGTGGCCTCTGACCGCGATTTCGCCCGTGCCGGCGAGACGGAGCAGATGATCAAGAGCGCCGGTTACGAGGCGGTTGCGGCGGTTGCCGACGTCACGGACGAAGGCGCGATGGCCGCTGTCGTCGAGCACACCGTCCGCAGCTACGGCCGGCTGGACATCCTCCACGCAAATGCCGGGGTACTGATGGCCGGCACCGCGCTTTCCCAGACCTTGGATGAGTGGGACAAGACCTTCATGGTCAACGTCCGGGGCACGTTCCTTACGGTGCGGGCCGTCCTTCCGCAGATGATCAGCCAAAAGTCCGGCGCGATTGTCATCACGGCGTCCGTGTCGGGGCTGATCGGGGAACCAGACCTCGTAGCCTACAACTCCTCAAAGGGTGCACTGGTCAACCTGACCCGGCAGCTCGCGGTGGAATACGCGGAACACGGCATCAGGGTCAACGGAGTCTGCCCCGGCTGGATCGAGACAGGATTCAATGATCCTGTCCTCGGCCATCTGGACCCGACGCAGCTCGACCAGCTTGTCGACCGCCAGGTGCCACTGGGCCGCCAGGGGACACCGGAGGATATCGCACCCGCAGTTGTCTTCCTCGCCTCGGACGGTGCCCGGTACATCACCGGCCAACTCCTCCCCATCGACGGCGGACTCACTTCAATGTAGTGGACCGCTTCCCCCCACCCGGCACTAAACCCAAGGATCCCCACCCATGTCAGTCACGCACTCCCAGCGCTCCGACGACGAGATTCTCGCCAATTTGGGCTATAAGCCCGAGCTCAAGCGTTCCTGGTCCGGTTTCTCCAACTTCGCCATTTCCTTTTCCGTCATCTCCATACTCAGCGGCCCCTTCATCAGCTTCTTCATTGGCTGGAACAACGGTGGCCCTGCCGCCATCAGCTGGGGCTGGCCGATTGTCTGTGCCCTGATCCTCGTCGTGGGGCTCTGCATGGGCGAGCTGGTCTCGGCCATGCCCACATCTGGCGGCATGTACTACTGGGCTGCCAAGCTCGGCAGCCTGCGCTCCAGCTACTTCACGGGCTGGCTGGATTTCCTGGGCCTCCTGGCCATCGTCGCGGCGGTGTCCTACGGCTGCGCCACCTTCATCGACCTGACCCTGTCCTCCTTCAGTGAAGCCTGGGCCGCCGACTACTCACTGACCCGCGTGTTCCTGATCTTCATCGGGGTGCTGCTGGTGGTCACGCTGCTGTCGATCTTTTCCAGCCACCTGCTGGCCATCTTCAACAACATCTCCGTCTGGTGGCACGTCATCGGCACCGTGGCGATTATCGCGATCATCATCTTCCTGCCTGAACGCCACGCCAGCATGGCCGACGTCTTCACCCAGCGGATCAACAACTCCGGCTGGTTCGACGGCGAGACCACCGGCATGGGCTTCATCTTCCTGGTGCTGCCGCTCGCCGTCGTCCTGCCCCAGTTCACCGTCACCGGCTACGACGCCTCCTGCCACATGTCCGAAGAGACCAAGGGCGCTTCCAACTCAGCTGCCAACGGTATCTGGCAGGCCATCCTCTACTCCGCCATCGGCGGCTGGATCCTGCTGCTGGGCATCCTGTTCGCCGTCCAGGACGCCGACGCTGTCACCGCCAGCGGCGGCAGCGTGGTCACCGTGCTGAACCAAGCCCTCAGTGGCCCGTGGGTCAGCACCGTGCTGGTGATCTCCACCGTCGGTCAGTGCTTCTGCGCCATGGCTTGCATGACCTCCACGACCCGGATGCTGTTCGCCTTCAGCCGCGACGGCGCAGTCCCCGGAGCCCGGCTCTGGACCCGCTTGAACAAGAGCGGCGTCCCGCTGTACAGCGTGGCCCTCGTGGCCGGCCTGGCGATTGTCCTGACGCTGCCGGCTCTGGTGGAAGTGGACATCAACGGAGCCCCTGTCCCGGTGGCTTTCAACGCCGTCGTTTCCATTGGCGTCGTGGGCCTCTACCTGGCCTTCGTGATCCCGATCTACCAGCGCCTCCGCAAGGGTTCCGCCTTCCAGCGCGGCTCCTGGCACCTGGGCCGCAATTACAAGTGGCTCGGTACCATCGCCGTTGCCGAGATTGCGGTCACCACGGTGATCGCCCTGCTGCCGACCTCCCCGCTCGGAGCTCCCTGGAACCCCGATTTCGAGTGGAAGTACTTCAACTACACTCCACTCGTTGTAGGCGGCGCGCTGCTGGTGCTGTGGCTCGCATGGGAATTGCGGGTCAAGCATTCCTACACCGGGCCCCGCCACACCGTGGACCTGCCTGCGGGCCTCACTTCCGCGGATGAGCTGGAGATAGAGTTCGAGGAGCACCACCCCGGCCACCACCATCATGGCCACCACGTGGCCGGCGTGGAGCATGCAGAGCAGCCAAGTCCTGCCCGCATAGGGGACTGAACCCCGTCGATGACAACACCCCCGGTTGCCTTTAAGTGGGCGGCCGGGGGTGTTGTGCTGCAGTTTCCGGCCCTACGTTGCTACCTGGTCGGCCAGGCGGGCCTTGATGCGCTCGCTGGCGTCCAGCAGGGAAGCGTTGTTCACCGCGGCCGCCGCCTCTGGGTCATTGTTGCGGGCTGCGGTGACCAGATCCTGCTGATAGCGCCACAGGGAGTCATCGTTGCCGCTGTCAAGGGAGCCCTTGGCGCCCACGATCTTGTAAGCGCGGCAGTGCTGCCACAGGGTTCGGATCATCTGCATCAGCACCGGATTCCCGGCTGCCTGGTAGAGGATGGCGAGCATCGCCTCGTCATGGTCCAGGAGTGCAACGACCCGCCCATCAGTGATCGCTTCCCGCATCAGATCGTATTCGGCCTGCATCCTGTCACAGTCGTCGGCGGTCACCCGTTCGCTGCCCAGTCTTGCAGCCTCGGTCTCCAGGAGGCGGCGGACGTCATAGACGTGGATCAGCTCCTCCAGGGACAGGTTCTTGACCACGGCGCCCTTGTGCGGCTCGCGTTCGGCAAGACCGGCTTCCTCAAGGCGGCGGATGGCTTCCCGCACGGGCATGACGCTGGTGCCTACCTGTTCAGCAAGGTCCCGGACGCGCAGACGTGACCCCGCGGGCAGGTCGCCGTTCAGGATCGCCGCATGGATCATGTCATAGACCTGGTCGGTCAGGAGGGTGGGCTCAACGCGCTTCGATATGACCACAGATCAAATATAGCCCTACCGGTTTCGCTTCCCCGGCCCGGCACAGTCGGGACCGCCGCCAAAAAACTCCTCGTAATCTCTTGTGTGATTTGTGATCACATCCTATGGTGGTTTATGTCACACGGTTGTTGGAGGAAAGGACTTTCCTCACACAAGCCGGAGGCAACCCGGCCAGGGGAACCCCCCCGTTGACTATGCATTCTGCTCTCCAGGCCAACAAAACTTCCGGAGGGGCCGCTGACATGCTGCCCCTTCTGGCACAAGACCTACGAAACAACAGCAAGGAACGGGAAGATGAAAGACGCAGTTATCGTCGGAGGCGGACTCGCCGGACTCTCTGCAGCGTGGCGGCTCCGGCACTGGGACACGGTTGTCCTGGAGTCCGGGGACCGGGTTGGCGGCCGCATCCGCTCCGAACGCCGGGGTGACTACTGGCTGAACTGGGGTGGGCACGTATTTGCCGGCGCCGGATCCTCAACCGACGCGCTGCTCAATGAAGTCGGCGTTATGGCTGTCCAGATCCCGGGGTCCCTGCAGGGCCTGTCCATGAACGGCAAGTTCATCAAGAAGGGCCACATCGCCACCTACCCTTTGCGCATTCCCATGTCCCTGTCCTCCCGCGTGGACACCTTCCGCGCCGGCCTGAAAGTGGTCAGCGGAGTGGCGAAGTACACCGGCGTAGTACGCAAGCGCGCGGGGGAGTCCGGTGCCATGCGGCAGCAGCGCATCTACGACTTCGAGAATGACACCTCTTTCCAGGACTTCATTGGCAACCTGTCCGAAGACGCAGCCGCCCTGTTCAAGACCACCGTCACCCGTTCCGCCGGCGACATGGACCAAATCTCCGCCGGTGCCGGCATCGGCTACTTCAGCCTGGTCCTCGGGTTCGGCCAGGGGCTTAGCCGGGGCATCGTCGGGGGCCCGTCCACGCTGACCGAATCCATCGCTGCTGCCATGGGCGCCGACCGCATCCAGCTCGGCGCGGTCGTCCATGAAGTGGTCCACAAGAAGGAATCCGTCGTGGTCCGGTACCGGCAGGACGGCGTCGACCGGGAAGTTGAGGCGCGTACGGTCGTTCTCGCGACCACCGCTGATGTATCCCACAAGGTTGGCGTGGATCTCCCCGAGGAGCTTCGCGGGGCACTCAGCCAGATCAAGTACGGCCCGCACGTCAGCACCGCCTTCCTGACTAACGAGACCACCGCCCGCCCATGGGACGACATCTACGCCATCGCCGCACCGAAGCGATCCTTTGCGATCGCCCTGAACCAGGCGAGCATCGTCCGCGGCACCGAGTCCGTCCGCAAGCCCGGCGGAAGCTTCATGACCTTCTCCCCGGCAAGCCTGGGCCGGGCCCTGCTGGAAAAGAGCGAGGAGGACGTCATCAAGACCCACCTCACCGACCTCGACCAGGTCCTCGGCCACGGTTTCGCCGACAGCGTGGTGGAAGCCAAGGTGGACCGCTGGAAGAACGCTTCCCCCTACTGCTTCCCGGGGCGGGCCAAGATCCAGTCGACCCTCATGCGGGGCGCAGACCGCGTCTTCCTGGCCGGCGACTACCTGGGAACGCTGTACACCGAAAGCTCCATCACCACCGGGTTCTCCGCAGCGCAGGAAGCCGCCAGCGTGCTGGCCACCCACCGCCAGGCGTCGCCGCAGTCCGGCCTGTCCATCGTGGCCTGACCCTCCCCTGACCCCAACCCTTAACTTCAGTAAGGAACCAAAGTATGTCCCAGAATCTCCGCGGTGTCCTCACCGCACTCTCCACCCCTTTCAACCAGGACGAAACCATCGACGTCGAGACCCTGCAGCGGATCGTCGAGCGCTCCATCGAAGCCGGTGCTGATGGCGTCGTCGCTGCAGGCTCCACCGGTGAGGTGGGCGCCCTGTCATCCGAGGAGCGGCTGCTCCTGATCGAGACCGTCATTAAGCAGGCCAACGGCCGCGTGCCGGTCATCGCCAACACCGGTGCCACCACCACTGCCGAGGCCATCCGCCTGTCGCAGGCCGCCGAGGAGCTCGGCGCCGACGTGCTCATGCTGATCACGCCGTACTACGAGCCGCTGTCACTCGAGGAGACCGTCACCTACATCAAGGACGTCGCCAACTCCGTCAAGATCCCGGTGATGCTCTACAACATCCCGCCGGTCACTGGCGTCAACCTGGACCCGGCCACCGTGCGTGCCCTGGCCGAAGAAGTGGACAACATCAAGTACATCAAGGACTCCAGTGCCAACTGGGAGCAGGCCCTGCAGCTGATCCACCACCACTCGGACGTCATCGGCACCTTCATCGGCTGGGACGTCTACCTCTACAGCGCCCTGGTGGAAGGCGCAGCAGGCGTCATGGCAGGGACCGCCAACGTGGTCCCCAACGAAATCGTCGCCGTCAGCCGCCGCATCGCTGAAGGGGACCTGGCCGGTGCCCTTGAGCAGTGGAAGAAGGTCTACCCGGTCATCGACGCCCTGCTCTCCGTGCCGTTCATTCCGGCCGTCAAGTCGGGCCTGACCCTGCAGGGCCTGCCCGCAGGGTCGCCGCGGCGCCCCACCGCGGACCTGAACGCAGAGGACCACGCGCGGGTCCAGGACGCCCTGTCCGCCCTGTACCAGGCGGTGGCGTAACGATGAGCACGACCAAGACATCCGCATTCAGCGTCGTCCGGGCAGACACCACTCCCGTTCCGTCCCTTCCGCCGTTTGGCCAGTTCATTGGCGGTGCGTTTGTTCCGTCCACGTCGGAGGCAACGGTCGACGTCGTCAATCCGGCGACGGAGGAAGTCCTCACCCAGGTGCCGGCAGGCTCCGTCGAGGACGTCGACGCTGCCGTGGCCGCCGCAGTCGCGGCCAAGGGCGCGTGGGCGGCGACAACGCCCAAGGAACGCGCCGCTGTCCTGCTGCGGATCGCGGACATTATCGAGTCCAACCGGGAACTGTTCGAGACCTTGGAATCAGCCAACACCGGCAAGACGGCGATGGTGGCTGAGGACGATATCTCCAGTGCAATCGATACGTTCCGGTTCTCGGCCGGCGCAGCCCGTGCCTACAACACCCTGGGCGCGGACGACTACGCGGAGAATCACACCTCGGTGATCTTCCGCGAGCCCGTGGGCGTCGTGGGTGTCATCACACCGTGGAACTACCCGTTGCTGATGGCCGCCTGGAAGATCGCCCCCATCCTTGGCGCCGGCAACACCCTGGTGCTCAAGCCGTCAGAACAGACACCCCTGACCACGCTCAAGCTGGCCGAACTCATCGCCGACGTGGTTCCCGCCGGCGTCGTGAACATCGTCACCGGCCCCGGACGGGTGGTGGGCAACAGGCTCGCCGAGCACCCGGACGTGGACCTCGTGGCCATCACCGGCAGTGTCGGCAGCGGCCAGAAGGTCGCCGCAAGCGCCTCGTCCTCGGTTAAGCGTGTCCACCTGGAACTGGGCGGCAAGGCGCCCGTGGTGGTCTTCGCCGATGCCGACCTGGAAGCTGCCGCCCAGGGCGTGCGTTCGGCCGGGTTCTGGAACGGCGGCCAGGAATGCGGCGCCGCTTGCCGGGTCCTGGTGCACGAATCCGTGGCCGAGAAGTTCACCCAACTCCTGGTCCGGGAGGTCAGCGATATCTCCATCGGCACCCCGGGCACCGGGTCCGACGTCGAAATCGGCTCCATGATCTCCGGCGCCCACTACGAGCGCGTCCTGGCCGCTCTCGAGGACATCCGCAAGGAAGGCCTGACCATCGCCGTCGGAGGCAGCGCCATCGACGGCCCCGGCTACTTCATCGAACCGACCGTGGTCACCAACGTCCCTGCCGGCGCTCCCATCACCAGCAACGAGATCTTCGGCCCGGTGGTGTCCGTGGAGACCTTCAGCACCGACGAAGAAGCCGTGGCCCGCGCCAATGAAACCATCTACGGCCTGGCCGCCTCGGTCTGGACCAAGGACAGCGCCCGCTCGCTCACCGTACCGCGGCAACTCGACTTCGGCACCGTCTGGGTGAACTCGCACCTGGTCATCGCCACCGAAATGCCGTGGGGCGGTTTCAAGGGCTCCGGCTACGGCCGGGACCTCTCCAGCTATGCCCTTGACGATTTCTCCCGCACCAAGCACGTTATGTACAACCGCGGCTGAAACCACCCGGGCCTTGGCATCGGTTCCGGGACCACCCCTCTTTACGGGCAGTCCCGGAACCGCATCCGGTGGTCCCGGACCACGACCTGAACGATCCTTTAATACACCGCAGTGCAGCCATTGACCCGGAGGTCAAAGAATGCCCGAACGCCAGCTTCCCAATGTCGCGAACAAGGCGGAGACCTTCGCGTCCGTCGCAATTTGCCAGGAGTGACCATGTCATCCACAAGAATTCCAAACGCACACCGGGGCCTCGCCTCGACCGTCAACAAGAAGCGCTTCCTGACCAGGATGGTCACGGTCCTCATCGGCGGCATGGTCCTGGACGGTTACGTCCTCGGCATCATCGGCCCGGTGGCCGGAAGAATGGCCGAAGACTTGCAGCTGACGGCGCTGTGGCAGGGCCTGATAGCGGCAGCTGCCCTGATCGGCATTTTGGTCGGCTCCCCGATTGGCGGTTGGGCGGCTGACAAATGGGGCCGCAAGCCCATCTTTATGTTCGACATCGGGGTGTTCGCGGTTGCGTCGACCATGCAGTTCTTCATCGATTCACCGGTCTGGCTGCTCGTTGTGCGCCTTCTGATGGGCATTGCGATCGGCACGGAGTATGCCGTTGGATGGCCCCTGATGGCGGAGTTCTCGCCTTCCCACCTGAGGGGGCGCTTGATGGCCGCGATGGGGATCGCCTGGTACGGCGGGTTCATGATCGCGTTCCTCACCGGGCACCTGCTCAATGAGTACACCAATCTGAGCTGGCACTTCATCCTGGGGACGAGTACGTTCATCGCCGTGGCGATCTTCCTGGGCCGCCTCGGCATGCCCGAGTCGCCGCGCTGGCTGTGGAGCGTTGGGCGGAAAGACGAGGCCCGCGCCCTCGCCCTGAAGTACATGCCTGATGACGCGCTCGACGACGTCCAGCACGAGGACGTGCGCAAGGGCAGCTTCAAAATGCTGTTCTCCAGGGAACACTGGCGCTCGACGCTCTTTATCTCCGGCTTCTGGTTCTGCGCCGTGACGCCGTACTTCGCTATTGCCACCTTCGCCGACAGCGTGCTGGATCAGTACGGCCTTGCCGGCGGACTCGCCGGGGGAGTGGGACTTTCCTCCGTCGCCCTGGCCGGAGTCATCGTTACCTTCCTCTTGATCGAAAAGGCCGGCCGCCGCGCGCTGACCGTGCCTCCGCAGTGGTTGTGCGCTATTGTCCTCGGCATTATCGGGCTCTGGACGGGGGCCCCGGCAATCGTCGTTCTGGTCCTCTTCCTGGTCTTCTCCTTCTTCAACGCCGGCTATAACACTCTGACGAACGTCTACCCGGGCGAAGTCCTCCCCACCGAAATTCGCGGAATCGGAACCGGTTTCGCCGCCGCCGTCAGCCGGGTGGGCGCCGGCATCGGCACCTTCCTGATGCCCCTGTCCATGCAAAACCTCGGACCCGGTCCCACTATGCTGATCGCCGCCGGAGTCGCATTGGTCGGTGCGGCGCTGTCCCAATGGCTCGCTCCGGAGACCAAGGGCAAAACCCTCACGGAGGCGGCGGCTGGGTACGCACACTGACACATGAGGCGCAGGCGGGGCCTTCCCGCTAAATCCCCAGACAGAACAAAGTTGGCGCCGGACACACGTCCGGCGCCAACTTTGTGCAACCAGCATTTAACGAAAAGGAAGAACCTCAATGCCGCACAACGCCGCCGGCGGTGCGCTGACCGCCGGCGAACCAGAATCCATCGAACTCCCCAGTGTCGCCATCCTTGGTGCCGGAGCGATCGGGGCCTCGTTGCTGAGAGGGCTCACGAAGCCTTCAGTGACGGTCAACGGAACCATGCAGGCGACGTGCTATTCAACCAGCCGGGCAGCGGACCTGTCGCGGTTCCCGCAGGTCCACGCAGCTTGCCTGCAAGAGAACCCAGCTGCCAACAAGAACGCGGTGCTTCATGCAGATCTTGTGGTCCTGGCCGTCAGCCCTGACCTCATACCGGCGGTCACCAGCGACATCTGCGACTCTTTGAAACCGGGGGCCCTGGTGGTGAGCGTCGCTGCGGGCGTAACGCTGGCTCGCCTGCAAACGATGCTGCCGGTATCGGCCACGGTGATCCGGGCGCTGCCGAATATGGGCGGGGAAGTGGGTTTCGGGGTGACCGGAGTGGGGAGAAACGAATGCTGCACTGAAGAGCAGCTGGGGACAGTTTCAGGACTGTTCCGCACTATTGGCACCGTGGTGGCTGTAGGGGATGACAAGCTCGACGCAGTGAGCAGCCTCTCCGGAACCGGCCCCGGCTACTTCTACTTTTTTGTTGAACAGCTGACGGCTACGGGAGTCGAACTCGGCTTTTCCCAGGAACAGGCGCGGGCCTTCGCCGAGCAGACATTCCTGGGCTCAGCGGCGCTCATGCACTCATCGGGACGGGCACCGTCAGAGCTGCTGGGGATCTTCACCGCACCGGACGGGACAAGCATCAAGGCTATTGAGCAGCTGTCCAACGCAGACCTTGGGAAAGTCCTCCTCAAGGCAACTTCTGCGTCCATTAGCCGGGCGCGCGAAATCGCCGCCGAAACGGGGGAGTAGCTCCACGCGTCACGGCGACGACATCAGCGGCGCTTATACCGGTTAAGGAAAAGTGGCTGTGCTAATGCGCTAGTCGGCGTCGTAGGTGTTGGCGATGTAGACGTCGCAGGGCGCGTTGTGGGCCACGCTGTTGGCAACGCTGCCCAGGACGCGTCCAATGCCCCGCATTCTGCGGTTGCCCACCACGATGACGCTTGCCTCTTTACTGATGGCTTCCCTGATGAGGGCGTCGGCGGGCCTGCCGCTCGCTGCGGCGTAGGTGATGTTGATGTCCCCGCCCAATGTGTCAGCCACGGCCCTGGCAACGTGTTCGGCCTTGTCCGCGTCAGATACGAGCCACTTGTTGGTGCCGGTGCCGAACACCTCTGACCGCTCGCCGTCGAATGCTGACACCACGTGGAGGCTTGCACCAAGTGCTGTGGCGAGGTCCCTCGCAGCCTCCGCCGCCTTCCTGGCCGTCTCGCTGCCGTCAACGCCGACGACAATGGTTCCGCTCATGTCAATGCTGCCTTTCGTTGTTATGCAAACTCATTTCGCAAACACCAAGGGCGACGCTGGACAGGACATCCGGCGTCGCCCTTGGTGCAGGACTCTGGTGGTGGGTCAGAGCTCGCTGGGTGCGCCCGGCTCGCCGACTGAAGGATCGATTCCGTACTTTTCGAGAATCTTCTTGATGGTGCCGTCTTCGCGGAGCTTCTTGATGTCCTCGTCCAGTGCCTTGCCGAGGGCGTCGTTATCCAGGCTGGACGGCAACATGACCTGGCCCACCGCCGCGAACTGGGGAACGTTCGGGTTGGGCTTGACGTCGATCACCTGGGCGCCTTCGATGGGGGCGTCCTTGAAGCGGTACTTGGCAGACGCGGAGGAGGCTACCAGGGCGTCGATGCGGCCGGCCTTGAGGTCGCCGTAGATGGATTCGTCGTCCTGATAGATCTTGAACTTGTCTCCGAGCCACTTCTGCAGGCTGTCGTTCCAGAGGTTGCCGGCGACGGAGCCAACCACCTTGCCCTCAAGGTCGTCGCTGGTGATCCCCTTGGTGGAGACGATCGCCTGCGGATCGCTCCACAGCGGCGTGCTCATGTAGACGATCTTGGTGCGTTCCTTGGTGCGCAGCCAGTTCCCCGAACCGATGTCCACGCGCTTGGACTGCACGGACGGGATCACTGCACCGGCACCACCGGAAGTACTGACCGTTACCTTGACGCATTCGAGTTTGGCGATCTCGTTGATCAGGTCACCCTCCATGCCGGTGACATTGTCGCCCTGCAGGATCGTCGCGGGTGCGTAGTCGTAACTTGCCACCGTGAGCTCGCCCTGGTTGATGGTTTTGAGGTCGCTGTGGGCAGGCTTGCAGTCGCCGGAGCTGCTGGCAGTGTTGCCTCCGCCGCAGGCGGAGAGGCTGATCGCGAGCAAACCGGCGGCGGTGCCGGCCGAAAGTGCGCGCACGAGTGTACGGGACATTGGTTCTCTTTCTTGTTGAGCTGGTGGGGTGGGTCCCCGGGGATGGATGGGAGGATTCAGTTGCGTTGCAGATGCCGGCCGAGGCGCTGCTCCAGGATCCGAACCAGGCCGAGGAAGACGAGGGTGAGAGATCCGTAGATGACTGCGGTGAGGGTGTAGACACTGAGGTATTGGAACGTGATGGATCCGATTTCGAAGGCCTTGGACATCAGTTCGGGGACGGCGATCACGAAGGCCAGTGCACTGCCCTGGAAGATCAGGACCGCGAGCCCGGCCAAGGGCGGGGTGGAGATCCTCAGCGCCTGGGGCAGGATGATGAGCCGGAACCCTGTCCAGCCGCGCAGCCCGGAGGTCAGGGCCGCTTCCCGTTGGCCCAGCGGTACTGCGGCGATCCCGGCCCTGAAGTATTCGGAGGCGTAGGCCCCGGTGTTCCAGCTCAGCGCGATGACGGCTGTTGTGAACGACGTCAGGGTTATGCCGGCGTCGGGAAGGCTGAAGTACATCAGGTACAACAGCACCAGGGCCGGCAGTCCGCGACCGATCTCAACGAAGAAGAATGAGATCCACTGCAGTGGCATGATTTTCGCTGCTGCCATCACGGCGAACAGCAGCCCGAGCGGGAAACCGAAGAGCAGCGACAGTCCGGTCAACTGGAGGCTGACCAGCAGGCCTGGCGTGAGGTTCGGGATCCAGGTGAGCCATTGGTTGAGCACGTCCATCACGCGACCCCGATCTTCCTGCGCAGCGTGAGGTCGACGCGCCGGGAGACGAGTGCGACGATGAGGCTGATCACGATATAGAGCGCCCCGGCGACGACGAACGAGAGCAGGCCTTCGTGGGTCTGCTTGGCGCTTTGCTGGGCGTAGTAGGTGATTTCACGGACACCGATGGTTGAAGCCAGGGCGGAGTCCTTCAACAGGCCGATGCCGTACGTGGCGATAGCGGGCAGCGCGACCCGGAAGGCCTGCGGGGTGATGATGTGTCCGACGGTGGTGACCGCGCTGAGCCCGAGGGCATGGGCGGCCTCGCGCTGGCCGTCGGGGATGCTCAGCAGGCCCGAGCGGTAGATCTCGGCCATGAACGCCGAGGCGATGACGGAGAACCCGATGATCGCGGCCTGGATGGTGGTCAGCCGCAGCGCGAACTGGGGCAGGCCGAAGTAGATCAGGAACAGCCAGGTGATCGGCGGGATGACCCGGACGATGTTGATGTACAGGGTGGCAAGAGCCCGGATGGGGGCGATGGGTGAACGCGCAGCGCCCACAAGCACCAGGCCGATGATGCCGCCAAAGAGCAGTGATGCACCCGTGACGTAGAGGGTGAGCCCTACGCCCTGGGCGATCGAGGACAGCAGTTGCATGATCATGGCAGGCTCACCGGTCCAGCACGGCTTTGAGGAACTGCCGGGTACGGTCATTTTGCGGGTCCGACATGACCTGTTCGCTCGGGCCAATCTCCAGCACGCCGCCGTTGCCCATCACCATGATGCGGTTGGAGACATCGCGGGCGAAGTGCATCTCGTGGGTGACCACGAGCATGGTCATTCCCTCGTCGGCCAGGTCGCGCATGACGGCGAGGACTTCCAGGCCGATCTCGGGGTCAAGGGCCGAGGTCGGCTCATCGAAGAGCATCACCTTCGGCGACAGCGCCAGGGCGCGGGCGATGGCGATGCGCTGCTGCTGCCCGCCGGAAAGTCGCGCGGGGTAGGCTTTGGCCTTCTCGGGAAGACCCACCCGCTTCAGCAGCCGGTTTGCCACCTCTTCGGCCTGCTCCTTTGACGACCCCAGAACCTTGCGCTGGGGCAGGGTGATGTTCTCCATCACGGTCAGGTGCGGGAAGAGGTTAAAGCTCTGGAAGACCATTCCGGTGACCCGGCGAAGGTGGTCAAGGCTTGCCTTGTCCGGCAACTTCCCGCCAGCCACCACGTGCGCCCCGCCGATGGAAATCTCACCCTCGGTGGGAATCTCCAGGTAGTTCAAGCACCGCAGGAAGGTGCTCTTGCCGGCCCCGGAGGGCCCGATGATCGAGACTACTTCACCTTCGTTCATCGTGAGATTCACATCCGACAGAACGCGGGCAGCGCCATAACTCTTACCGAGGCCGGTGACGACAACCTCGCCTGAGAGCGCGATCGGCCTAGCTTTCGTGCCAAAACTTAAGCCCATTTTTGTTTCCTTCGATTAGTGGGCGCCTACAACGCTGAACCGGTTCCGCCTGTGCCTGCTCCCAGGTTCCGGCGGTACTGCGTTCTTCTTGGGCGGGCTGTCGAATACATCACAACAGCCTGTGCTTTACGTCACTTTAGTTAATTATTCATGCCCTGTCTAGATCTGTGATCACAAATCTAGAAATGTTTCCTGCCGCTTCATTGGTCTCTAGCCTGCCGCCGGCACGGAGTCGCGGATCAGGGATGCCACCCGTGCTGCTTCCGAATAGGCCCCGTGGGTTCCGGCGGTCTCCGAGGTGTAGTCGCCGGCGAAATGGAGTGATCCGACGGGCTTCTGCAGCTCGGGGAGCGCGGCGGCACGTTCCGGATTAAGCAGGGCGAAGCAGTGTTCCCAGGTCTGGGCGTGCACGGCGATAATCCTGCCCCTCAACTCCGGGGCAACCGTATGGACGGCTTCAATCCACTGGTCGATCCGCGCCTTATCCTGCTCAAAGCCGGGCTGGAAGCCAGCGGAATTCCCGTAGCACGTCAGCTGGAGGATTTTGGTCCTTGCGGTGAATTCCGTACCGCCAGGGACTGGATTGATAATCGCATCGAACGGCATCCCAACAGTTGTAATAAAGGACCAGTCCCGAAGGTGCGGGAGCCCCTCGATGTTTGCAACGACGTTGAGGGTGGTGCTGCCGGGCGTGCCGACTTTGCCCAAGGCTTTCAGCTTCCATTCCGGCAGGCTCTTGGCAAGCTGTGGCACCAGCGGAGCCGGAACGGCAAGAACAACCTGCCGCGCCCACAAGGCCTCTTCCCCGTCAGGGCCTGATGCGGAGACCCTGTAAGCGTCCTCATCGGGAACATAGGCCACGTCGTCGACACGGGTGTTGAAACGTACGGCCTCCCCGGGGAGGCGGCCCAGAATGGCCTTTGGGATAGCCTGCATTCCAGCCACGGCAAACAACCGGTTGTTCTTTTCCCGGGCCAGGTAGCTTGCGAAGTAGCGCAGGGCGTATTTGGCTGACAGCCGCATTGGATCACCCACCGCGCCGCCACGAATCGCTGTCGCAATGATGTCCCGGACGGCCGGTTGGAGTCCGCGAAGGCGGTCCGCCACCGTTTCATCCGCCAGCTGTTTCAGGTCGTTGCGCAGAACGCCGTCGCTGGTGCTTTGAAAGTACTCTTTGAGCGAGGCATCAATGAATTCCTTCAGATCGGACTTCTCGGAAGCACTCAGGTCCAACCGTGCGACCAGATCCTCATTGGTCTCCGCGACGATGGTGCTGCCGTTCACGTGGATGCCATATGTCTCGGGGTGGAAAGGCACGGTTTCCACACCCAGTTCCGCAGCAATTTCTTCCGTCTTAGTGCCCCTGTAGATGAACATCGCGCCGGAGTTCGCTAGGGTCCCGGCCAGGGGGACGGTGCGCGACCTGCCGCCGACATCACTGCCGGCCTCCAGCAGGCAGACGTCGAGCTTGAGGTCACGCAGATAGTAGGCGGTGCCAAGCCCTGCCGCGCCGGCGCCGACAATCAGTACATCGTGCATCGTCCAACCTTTTCTAGATATGGGGAGTGCGGTATGGCGGGACCCTGCCGGCCGACCTTCCTGCCGCGCCCCCGGTCCCCTTGGGTGCGTCCATGTGATCACGTCTACACGGTGTCGTCAAGAGATATATCAGTGGAATGGCAAATAAGACCGTCCTCCCGGGGTTGGACGCCCCGCCTGTGACCAGTGCGGGGATAATCTATGGTTCTAAGGATTAATGCTTTTATCGATCGCGAAGGAGCGCATCTGTTGGTCTACGCGCCCGGTGACTTGGGGTCGGTCTCCTTGCGCGCCCTCGAAATGGCGGCCCAGGTGAGGACGCCCGGCCGTGAGGTCCTGGGCAGGGCCGAACAGGTGACCCAGCAGTTGGAGAGCGCCATCGGATTGGGGCTCATGAACCCGGGCGAGAGACTGCCGCCGGAATCTGTCATGGCAGAACATCTGGGGGTTTCTCCACTTACTCTTCGGCAATCATTGGCCGTCCTGCGCAGCAGGGGACTCTTGGGTACCCGTCGTGGCAGGGGCGGGGGCAGCTACGTTGCCAGCGTTCTTCCCGTCCGTGAGGCGGAGATCATTCGGGAACTCCGAAACCATAAAAGCGACGACCTTCGCGACCTGATTGATTTGGCCGCCGCCACCGCCGGGTCTGCCGCGCGCCTGGCGTCGCAACGGGCGGACGAACAGGACGTACGCCGCCTGCGCAGCCTTGGCCGCCGTTTTCGTGATTGCGCGGAACCGCACATGCTGCGCCAGGCGGACGCCCGGCTCCACATCGGATTGGGAGTGGCTGCCCAATCACGCCGTCTTACCTCGCTCCTAATCCAGGTCCATGCCGAACTGTCACCCCTGACGTGGGGGGACGCGTGGCTGAACGAACAGGCCAACGCCGACGGGGAGCACTCGGCCCTGTTGGACCTTATCGAGAAGGGAGACGCCGCGGCCGCGGAAGATGTCGCCATCGCCCACTTCGAGCGTGAAGGCGCGCTCATTGTGGACCAGCACCTTGCCCTCCTGACATCGGACTTGGCGGACGCGCCATGACGGCCCACGCTGGAGTCCTCCTCTCCACGGCGCAGGCCCTTGGCCTTCGGCTTGAGGGGGTTTTTGCCGCCCTGGGCGAACTCGCGGAAGCCTCGGCGTCAATCCTTTCCCGGCCCGCAACACCGCATGCCGCACTGGAATCGCTGAAGCCGATAGTGGAGCGGGTGGTGGCGGCCCAGGACGGATTGGTGGACAGCGCCGGCATATCTGTTGTCCCGGGCGTGCTTGCCGACACTGAGGCGTGGCATCAGTGGTGGACCCAGGTCAAAGGAAGATTGGTCTTCATTCCCCACAACCTCAATCCCGCGTCAGTTAACTATTACGACTACACCGACATGACGTGGTTTGAACGCCCCCTCGCGTCGGGAGGCCCGGAACTCATCGGCCCCTACATCGACTTCGGCGGTGCCGACATGAAGGTAGTTACGGCATCCCTGCCCGTGTCCCAGGGGCGGCGGGCGCTGGCGGTGGCGGGAGCGGACCTGTCCATGGAGGGCATCGAACGCATCTTCTTGAAGAACCTGGGCCGCAGGCGCGAGGACATCGCACTCGTGACAATAACGGGCAAGGTGGTGGCCTCCAACAGTGCACGCTTCGCACCGGGCACGCGGTTTGAGGGTGAACCGTCCACTGAAGCTTCAGTGCCCGTCCACATCGCCGGCCTCGCGGGGCCGCCCTGGCGTCTTGTGGCCGGCTGACCGCCGGCTGTCCCGGGAGGCTCCGATAGACTGGCTTCCCGAACTGAACCCGCAGGCCGATTCCTTTGAAGAAAGCTGCATATGACTGGTGACCGCGCGGAGGCCATGAGGCCCCTATCCACGGGCACCCTGGCGCACTTCGCATACGAAGAACTCCGCGAACGGCTCATCACCCTGGATATCCTGCCCGGCCATCCGCTGAATGAGGTCCAGCTTGCGGCTTCGCTGGGTGTGGGCAGGACAGCCGTCCGTGAAGCGCTTACCCGTCTTGAATGCGATCACCTCGTCGTTTCCTACCCCCGCAAAGGCACCTTTGCCACCATGGTGGATCTCGCGGAGCTGGCCGATGTCTCGGAAATCCGGATGCTCCTGGAGCCCCTTGCGGTCAGGCGGGCTGCCGGGAACGCGAACCAGGAACTCAAGCGCGAGTTGCTGCAGCGGGCCGAGTTCCTGGAGCAGTTGGATCCTGCAACCGACCAGCGGTCACTCATGCAGCACGATATGGCGGTGCACCGGCTGATCTACCGGGCGGCCGGGAGTTCGCGGCTGGAGGAGATCCTGGTCCGCTACGACAACCTGGCCACGCGCATCTGGTGCTTCCTTTTGGACAAGCTGCCTTCTGTGTCCGGGGAGATCAGGGAGAACGCGGTCCTGCTTCGGGCCATAGCCAGCGGGGACGGCGAACGGGCCTCGTCACTTGCCCTCGAAGCTATTTCCGCTTTCGAAGCGACAGTCCGAAAGGTCATTTAGGGGCCTGTTGGCCGGGCGCTAAGCCCCGCGCCGCAAAAGCACCACCTGGTGCACTTCCTCAAGGGCGGCGGCAATCTGGTCCCGTCCCACCCCCGCAAGATACTGCAGCACCAGTCCGTCCAGGGCCGCGAAGAGCGAGCGGGCCACCACCCGGACGTCGCCCTGGAGGCCGAATGCCTCCAGCCCCTCGGCCAGGGCGCTGACATAGCTCTCGTACAGCTGCGCCACGGGGCCAGCCAGTTCCGGCCGCCGCCGTGCTTCCAGGATCATCTCGTACTGGAACGCCTGCAGGCCCGGGTCCTCAAGGAGCAGGTCCAGCAGCGCCTCGGTGAAGGAGCCCTCCTGCCCGGCCGCCTCGCGCAGCCGGGACGCGGCGATGGACTGCTCGGACGCCCACTGCAGTGCCGCGGCAATCAGCGCATCCCTGGACCCGAAATGGTGTGCCACCAGGCTGTTGTTGACGCCGGCGGCCTCGGCGACGGCCCGGTATGTCATCCCGCGCAGGCCCTTCTGCGCCACCACGTCCACCACGGCCCGCAGCAGCGCTTCGCGGCCGGTGCCGTACTTGGAAGGGGAAGCGCTGCGGGCGTCGGAAGGCGTCATGTCGACGATTCTAGCCAGCCGCAGGAGGTCCATCGCTGCCTCTTGACTTAAAACTAAGCAATTGCTTAGATTGCTTCCACGCCGTGATGTCAGTCACAGCACCGGCGCAAACACCATTGAATTCCGGCAACTGCCGGGCCCTTCCCACCTGGAGCAAACCATGGCAACAACTCCTGCCTTCACTACCTCGTCATCCCTCGATCCCGCCAAGAACGAGCCCTTCGAACTGGGCCGGGTCCAATGGGTCCGCCGCTTCGGTGAGGGCGGCCGGCCGGCCCTCGCCTGCGGTTACTGGCACGTCGACCCAAGGGAGGCGCCCGAACCTTTCGACCTCGTTATGGACGCTGACGAAACCATCCACATCATCGAGGGCCACCTCCGGATCGAGGTGGAGGGTGGCGAGGTGTATGAGCTCACGGCCGGGGCTGCGGCGTCCTTCAACAAAGGTGCCCGCACGCGCTGGGCCGTGCTGGCACCCACCGTCGAATTCTTCGTCTACTCCTAGGCGCGTCCCGTGGATCAGGAACACAACATGCAGCAGGAGTGCAGCGAGGAAGGAATCGGCGGCCTGGACGTTGTCGTCATAGGTGCCGGATTCGCCGGCCTCACCGCCGCACGGGAGCTTACCCGGCAGGGATTGAATGTGCGCATCGTGGAAGCCCGGGACCGGATCGGCGGCAGGACCTGGCTGGACCACCGGCTGGGCCGCGACCTGGAGATCGGCGGCACCTGGGTGCACTGGACCCAGCCGTACGTCTGGGCCGAGCTGAAAAGGTACGGCATCGGAACCGTGGCAAGCCCGGAGCCGCAGCGGGCCTTCTGGTGGGCCGGGGGTGCCCGCCGGGAAGGTGACCCGGCCCGGCTCCTGGAGCTGATCGGCACGTACAACGCCGCGTTCGTGCAGGAGTCCCGCCGCTATTTCCCCGAACCCTTCCGTCCGTTGGCCACCGGGGATTTCAAGGCAATCGACCACATCTCCGTCCGGGACCGGATCCGGGAGCAGTTCCCGGCAGGCCCGGAGCGGGATATCCTGGAGTCCTTTTGGGCGTTGAATTTCAACGGGCCGCTGGATGACGCCGCGCTCACCCAGGCCCTGCGCTGGGTGGCCCTGACCAACGGTGACTGGGCCGTCAACTTCGAAGCCTGTGCCACCTATAAAATCCAGGGCGGCACCGCGGCACTTGCCGCGGCCATCCTCCGGGACGCCCGGACCGTCGTCGACTTCGGTTTCGTTGTTTCACGGATCAGCGACGACGGCGGCATGGTCACCGTCCGCAGCACGGACGGGCGTACCGTCACCGCCAGGACCGCAATCGCCACCGTTCCGCTGCACGCCCTGGGCGCCATCAATTTCGAGCCGCCGCTGCCGCCCGCCCAGGCCGACGCCGCACGGGGCGGACAAGTATCCAGGGGCGTCAAGGTATGGATCCGGCTGCGGGGTGAACTCCCACCCTTCGTCGCCCTGGGCAACGCGGACTGGCCGCTGAACTTCTTCCAGGCGGAATACACGCTCGACGGCGACACAATCGCCGTCGGCTTCGGCCCGGACGCGTCGAAGATCGACGCCGGAGACGCCGCGGCAGTGCAGGCGCAGTTGGCCCGGCTGGTGCCCGACGCCGACGTACGGGACGTCGCCACGCATGACTGGGTGGCGGATCCGCTGGCGGGGGAGACCTGGCCGATGCACCGGACCGGATTCCTGGCCAACCAGCTCGCTGCCCTGCAGGCAGGGCACGGAAACGTGTTCTTCGCCGGCTCGGACATCGCCAACGGCTGGGGCGGCTTCATTGACGGTGCCATCGAGAGCGGCATGGAATCTGCACTGGCAGCGGCTTCGAATATCGCAGGCCGCACCGGCACTGCGCTGACCGACAACAACTGATCGCTGGCGGACAAAGCCGCGGCGCGGGCCGCTGCCAAGCTGGATCCCACAGCAATTTTCCCGAGCTCATGACCGTTAAGAAGGATCCAATGAGTATTTCGAATTCCGAGACCCGGACCACTGACGCTCCGGCCAAGGAGCATTCCACGGCACTGCGCGCCGGCAGCATCGGCGTGCTGGGCATCCTGTTCTTCGTCCTCTCCGCCCAGGCGCCCCTGACGGGGATCGTGGGCGCAGCGCCGCTCGCCGCGGCGCTGGGCAACGGTGCCGGCGCGCCGGGCGCCTACTTGATCGTGGGCATCGTCATCGTGATCTTCGCCGTCGGCTTCGTGGCCATGAGCCGGAAGATCCAGGCCAACGGCGCGTTCTACGCCTACGTCACGGCAGCATTCGGCAGGCGGACCGGAGCCGGCGCCGCCTGGCTGGCCCTGCTGGCCTACAGCACCGTCCAGGCTGCCATGTACGGACTCTACGGCGCCGCCTTCTCCGGGCTCCTGGCTTCCGCCGGACTGGAGGTTCCCTGGTGGCTGCTGGCCCTGGCGACCATGGCGGGGGTCCAGGTACTGGGTTCCCTCAACATCGAACTCGGTGCCCGCGTGCTGGCCGTGCTGGTGGGACTCGAGGTGGCCATCCTCCTGATGTTCGGCTTCACCGTACTGTTCCACGGCGGCGGCCCGGAAGGCATCAACGTTGCCGCATCCTTCTCGCCGGAAGCCATCGGCGCAGGTGCTCCAGGCGTTGCCATCATGTTCGCCGTGGCTTCCATGTTCGGTTTCGAATCGACGGCCATCTACTCCGCCGAGGCCAAGGACCCGCACCGCACCGTGGCCCGTGCAACCTACCTGTCAGTCGGGGTCATCTCGGTGTTCTTCGCCTTCATCTCCTGGATGCTGGTCAGCTACTACGGGCCCTCCCAGGTAATGGACGCCGCCGGCGCCGCCCTCGAATCCGGGGACGCCACCTCCTTCGTCATGGGCCCGCTCGTGGACCTGTTCGGCCCCTGGGCGGGCATTGTGGCCGGCATCCTCCTGGTCACCTCGCTGCTGGCCGGCATCATCGCCTTCCACAACGGCATCAACCGCTACCTCCACTCCCTGGCCCTGCGCGGTTCCATGCCTGCGGTCCTCGCCCGGACCAACCGGCACCGCGCACCCGCGGTGGCCGCATGGGTCCAGTCCGCCACCGCCGTCGTGCTGGTGGTGCCGTTCGCCATCCTGGCGCTGGACCCGGTGCTGACCCTGTTCTCCTGGTTCAGTGGCCTGGCCGTGGCGGCACTGCTGGTGCTGTACATGCTGTGCTCCGCCGCCGTCGTCGCATTCTTCCGCCGGGAACGCGCCGGAGCCCAGCTGTGGCAGACCCGCATCGCCCCCGTCCTGGCGGCGGTCCTGCTGGCCTGGGTCCTCAGCCTGGTGGTCAGCAACTTCACGGCCCTCATTGGCGGCAGTGCCGAGACGGCCACGGCCCTGCTGGTGGCGGTCCCCGTGGTCTTCCTGGCCGGCGTGCTGGTGGAGTGGGCCATCCAGCGCCGCCACCACGTCGCCGCCTTGGGCCACGCGCTTACGTAGCCACCGGATTACCTGGCGGGCAGCGGCTTTCCGGCACTGGCCCGGCGCGGAACTTTTGGTCCGCGCCGGGCCAGCACGCGTGCCGTCCCGAACAGGCTGCCCAGCAGCAGCGCCGCAAGCCATGCCACGAAGCCGCCAGCCGGCCACCATCCCGCCAGGCCAAGAAGGGCGGGAACGGTGGCGGACATCTGGCTGGTCAGCACCAGCGACCAGCCAGCGAACGGCTCCAGGCGTCCTGCGCCGAGGGCCAGGCACGCGAACAGCAGCCCCCAGAGCGCGCTCCAGCACAGCCAGAGCACCGCCAGGAGTGGATCGCTGCCCAGCCAGGCAGCCGCCAGCTGCATCCCGCAGAATGCCACCATTCCGCAGAACCAGCCGAGCCCGCGGGACCCGAGGGCCAGCAGCGCATCCAGCCCCGAATACACGTAAGTAATTCCAAACAGGAACATGCCAGCCGCCGTCAACAGGTCAGCAGGAGCGTGCCCGGCGGTGGAGACATGGACGACGCCGAGCACCAGCTGGGTGCCGCCCACCACCAGGCTGAGGACGGCGGCGTCCCGGCGGGGCAGGTGCCCAAGGGTGGCCAGGCCGTTGACCAGCAGGGCGGCGCCGGAGAGCAGGAGGCAGACGTACGGCATCAGGCCAGTCCTCTTCTGTGCAGGCCCAGAAGAAATATCACAAAGCGGAATTTTTCTGTCACAATACGGAGATTAGCGCAGGCGGGATGTTTCGGCTAATGGAGGCCGGTCGTAATCCGATAGGTTGAAGCGTAAACCTATTGGGGCGACGCGGCCTGCCTGGCGCCCGCTGCCACACCGGTGCCGAGGTAAGGATAGAGTTTATGGACGCACGGCTGGAAGCCATCAGGGATACCGTCCTGGCGCGGAATCCCGGCGAGGCGGAGTTCCACCAGGCCGTGGTGGAGGTCTTCGAAAGCCTGGGCCCAGTCCACGACCGCCACCCCGAATTTCTCGAAGCCGCCATCCTGGAACGCCTCTGCGAACCTGAGCGCCAGATCATCTTCCGCGTCCCGTGGACGGACGACGCCGGCCGCGTCCGGATCAACCGCGGCTTCCGCGTCGAGTTCAACTCGGCGCTGGGGCCCTACAAGGGCGGCCTGCGCTTCCATCCCTCGGTGTACCTGGGCATCGTCAAGTTCCTCGGTTTCGAGCAGATCTTCAAGAACGCGCTCACCGGCATGCCCATTGGTGGCGGCAAGGGCGGCTCCGACTTCGACCCCCGCGGCCGCAGCGACGCCGAAGTCATGCGGTTCTGCCAGTCCTTCATGACCGAGCTCTACCGCCACATCGGCGAATACACCGACGTTCCCGCGGGCGACATCGGCGTGGGCGGCCGTGAAATCGGATACCTCTTCGGCCAGTACAAGCGCATCACCAACAGGTACGAGTCCGGCGTGCTGACCGGCAAGGGGGTCTCCTGGGGCGGATCCCTGGTCCGGCCCGAGGCAACCGGCTTCGGGACCGTGATCTTCACCCAGGAGATGTTGAAGACGCGCGGAACGTCCTTGGAGGGCCAGCGCGTGGTGGTCTCCGGTTCCGGCAACGTGGCCATCAATGCCATCGCCAAGGCGCAGTCCCTCGGCGCCACCGTGGTTGCCTGCTCCGACTCCTCCGGCTACGTGGTGGACGAGACGGGCATCGACGTCGCGCTGCTCCGGGAGGTGAAGGAAGTGCAGCGGGCGCGCCTCAAGGAGTATGCCGAGCGGCGGGCCGGCGTTTCGTATGTGGACGGCGGCTCCGTCTGGGACGTCGGCGCGACGGTGGCGCTGCCCTGCGCTACCCAGAACGAGCTCGACGGCGGTGCTGCCGCCCGGCTGGTCCGCGGCGGCCTGGTCGCGGTGGGTGAAGGCGCCAACATGCCGTCGACGCGCGGCGCCATCGCTGTGTTCCAGGAAGCGGGGGTGCTGTTCGGGCCCGGCAAGGCGGCGAACGCAGGCGGCGTGGCGACGTCGGCACTGGAGATGCAGCAGAACGCCAGCCGGGATTCGTGGTCCTTTGAGCATACCGAGGAGCGGCTGACGGACATCATGGTGGGCATCCATGAGCGCTGCGCCGCCACTGCAGAGGAATACGGCGAGCCCGGCAACTACGTGCTGGGCGCGAACATCGGCGGCTTCGTCAAGGTGGCCGACGCGATGCTGGCGCAGGGTTTGATCTAGCGGGACGCCGAGGGGCAGTGCCCCGGGTCAGCCGCGGCGCCACTGGGTGGGGGGGACTCCGAAGGCGTCGCGGAAGGTCCGGCTGAAGTGGGCCGCGTCCAGGAATCCCCAGGTGGCCGCTACCGCGCCCACGGACTTGCCGGCGTGCAGGGGATCCCGCAGGTCCCGGCGGGCGCCCTCCAGCCGCTGGCTCCGGATGAAGCTTGCAACGGTGGTGCCGCTCTCGTGGAAGACGTTATGCAGGTGCCGGGTGGAAATGAAGTGTGCCGCTGCGATGCCCGCCGGGGACAGCAGGGGGTCGGACAGGTTGGCCTCGATGTACTCGCGGATGCACACGGCCAGCAGTGCCTGCGGCTTCATCCGGTCGGGGGAGATGTCCATTTCCGCATGCAGCATGGTGGACACCAGGTCCAGTGCGTTCGTGGCGAGCCGGGAGCCGCTGGGACCGTTCAGGACATCCAGGTTCGCCGAGAGTTCCCGGATGAACTGGCCCACGATGCCGCTGAGGCCGCCGCCGCCCATCCTGACCGCCGCAAGCTGGCCCACGTAGTCCGCCGGCAGGGACAGGGCATCGCAGGGGAACATGAGCACCATGATCCGGGTCTGGTCCTCGAAGGCGAGCGTGTACGGCCGGTTGGTGTCATAGATGGCCAGGTCGCCGGGCTGGAGCACGGCTTCCCGGTTGTCCTGGATCAGCAGGCCGGTTCCTTCCAGCTGCAGGTTCAACTTGAAGTAGCGCTCATGGGCCTGGG
Source organism: Arthrobacter sp. NQ7 (assembly GCF_029581595.2). Taxonomy (NCBI): domain Bacteria; kingdom Bacillati; phylum Actinomycetota; class Actinomycetes; order Micrococcales; family Micrococcaceae; genus Arthrobacter; species Arthrobacter sp. NQ7. The sequence continues at coordinate 55,933 of NZ_JARFXU020000021.1, forward strand.
CAATCAATGCCGGCGTGCGGTGCACCTCGTGCGATGTGGCTGTGACTTCCACGATCGACATCCGGTCCAGCACCCGGGACCGCATCTGTCCCTGGAATCCGTCCACGTCATCGGTCCTGGCGGTAAGGGGCACAAAAGACTCCGCCACCAGGTGCTTCCAGTGGTCGAACGACGCGGCAACGCTCGAGGTGAGATGCTGGCTGGTTTCCCGGGACATCGCCCCGGTTGAAGCTGGTGCTGGCATTGAGGTTCCTTGCGACGGGCTGCAGCATGGCGGTTCCCCCGGTTGTGTCGTGGGACACAGTCCACCCAGATTAACGGCACCGGAACTTATTTTCAACAGTTGGCGAAAATAAAGTTCTTGCTTTGCCAGCCTGCCCCAAGGCTCCCATGCCATGATCAGGCCATGAATCGCGTCCCGGCCACGGCTGAACAGCACCGCAACTACAACTCCCGGGCGCACCACTCCCGCCTTCGGGTGCTGGTGATGCTCGCCGTCGGACTCCTGGCGGCGCTGGGTGTGGGATTGCTGGGCAGCTGGCAGTATGCCCCCGCCGCTGGCTGGGCTGCTTCCTCGGCCACTTACCTGGTCTGGGTGTGGAGCGTCATCGGCCGCCTTGGTCCGGCCGCCACGGCTGCCCATGCCCGGAGGGAGGACCCGGGCCGTGTGTTCTCCGACGCCCTGGTCCTTACGGCCACCGTGGCCAGCTTTGCCGGGGTGGGACTGATCCTGCTGGATGCCTCCAGTGCCCAGGGCCTGACCAAGGATGCGACCGTTGCCATGGCGCTGGGCAGTATCGCCCTGTCCTGGTTCCTGGTGCACACGCTCTTCACCCTGCGGTATGCCGCCATCTATTACCAGGGCGGTACCGGTGTCGACTTCAATGAGGATGAGCCGCCCAGCTATGCGGACTTTGCCTATCTGGCGTTCACGGTGGGCATGACGTTCCAGGTCTCGGACACCGACCTGAAAACCAGGGCGATCCGTTCCACGGTCCTGCGGCAGGCGCTCCTGTCCTACCTCCTCGGCGCCATCGTGCTGGCCACCACCATCAACCTGGTATCCGGACTCATCCATTAGCCGCCTCCGCTGTGGAGCCAGGACATATTCTGGGGCCATGGCGGAGATGAGAATGAACTGGCACCGGCGGCACAAAGAAGGCCTCAGCGCAGGTGACCGGGCGGCGGATACCCTGCGGAACGGCATGGGCAGCTGGCCGTTTGTGGGCATTTTCGTGGGTTCCATGGGGCTGTGGGCGGCGGTGAACTCGTTCGTCCTGGCCAGCCGGGCCTGGGATCCCTACCCCTACATCCTGCTGAACCTTTTCCTGTCCATGCTGGCCGGCCTCCAGGGTGCGATCCTGCTCATTGCGGCGAAGCGACAGGATGCCATCGCCTCAGCCATGGCCCAGCATGACTACGAGACGGATGTCCGCGCGGCCGCGCAGATCGAAATGCTCATGAACATTAATGCCGAGCAGCTGAGGCTGCTGCAGGAACTGCGCGACCTCAGGGACAACCCGCAGGGCGGCAGCGCCGGGCCCGGACTCTCCTGACGCTGGAATTCCCCTTAAACCAGCAATGGGTGCAACTCCCGCAGGAGCTGCACCCATTATTGCAAGCGCCAATTAATCCTTCTTGAAGGCATCCTTGACGTGCTCGCCGGCCTGCTTGAGGTCCGACTTTGCCTGGTCCGTCTGGCCTTCAGCCTTCAGGCTTTCATCGCCTGTGGCGTTTCCGGCAGCTTCCTTGCCCTTGCCGCCGAGCTTCTCTGCTGCGTTGCCGATCTTGTCATCCAAACCCATGGAGATGCTCCTTACAGTTCGTGCTCGCTCCGGCATTCGCCAGAACCTGACCAGTCAATAGTAAGCATACTTTCGAGTTTGGCGCTCATTTCCCGCCGGGATTTTTTTCCAGCAGGGTCAGATAGCCCTCCAGCTGCGCTTCATGCCCGAACCGGGCCTTGCCCTCCGGCGCCAGTGCGGCCTCGATCTGCGCGCCGAGCAGCATGTTGAGAAGTTGGCCGGCCAGGATGCCGTCGTCGACACGGGCCCCGATGGCCCCACTGTCCCGCGCCTCCGAGAGATAGCGGCGGATTGCCGATATCCATTCCGCCATGGACTGCTGGTGGATTTTGGCCTTCTGGGGATCGTTGACTGCCTTTTGCCAGAACGGAATGACGATGCGCGCCTCGTTGACGCGCTCCTCATCCAGGGGGAGGACTTCCAGGCAGAAGGCGCGCAGCGCGGCCAGTCCGGACTTTCCGGCCGTGACCTTGGCGATCCGCTGGTTGGTCCGGTTGAAGACGTGGCTGAAGGCGAATTCGAGCAGCGTGTCCTTCGTGGGGAAGTAGGGCTTCAGGGCACCGTTGGCAAAGCCGGCCTCCATGGCGATTTCACGCATGGTGGCACTCTCCAGGCCCTGGCGGGCGATGATCCGCCAGGTGGCATCCACGAGTTCCAGGCGGCGCTCGTCATGGTCAACTATCTTGGGCACCGCGGCGTCTCCCCGGAAATATTTTTGCTCAGGCTCTTGTGAGCCATGTTACGGACCTTTATTCTCTACAACTATAGAAAATAAACTCCCAGTGGCCGGCAACGGCCCGGACAAAGGTTCTCCCATGACTCTTGCACCAACCCGCACTGCATCTGCCTTCTGCCTGGCATCGGCGCAGGAAATCCTGGCTGTCCGCTCCATCCTCCAGTCGGAAGGGCACTTGGGCGCGCAGCACCGCATCGCCTACCTGGGGTTGCTTGATCCGGCGCGCGGCACGCAGCCGGAGGAGGCGGAGCGCCGGTTCCGTGTCTTCATCCACGACGTCTCCGGCGCCGCTCCACGCGACATCACCGTCTCCACAACGCAGGGAAAGGTGCTGTCCGCCGTCGAACTCGACACCGCCGTCAGCGGCGAACTGCCGGTCCTGGAGGAGGAGTTCGAAGTGGTGGAGTCGCTCCTGGCCACCGACGAACGGTGGCTCAAGGCGCTCGCCGACCGGGGACTCGCCGTCGAAAAGGTCCGTGTTGCCCCGCTGTCGGCGGGCGTCTTCGAGTACACGGAGGAGAGGGGACGCCGCATCCTGCGCGGGCTCGCGTTCGTCCAGGACTTCCCGGAGGACAGTGCGTGGGCACATCCGGTGGACGGCCTGGTGGCCTATGTGGATGTGGTCAGCAAGGAAGTCACCCAGGTGATCGACCTCGGCGCCATGCCCATCCCGGCCGAGCACGGCAACTACACCGATCCCGAACTGACCGGCCCGCTCCGCACTACCCAGAAGCCCATCAGCATCACCCAGCCCGAGGGGCCCAGCTTCACCGTCACGGGCGGCAACCACGTGGAGTGGGAAAAGTGGAGCGTGGACGTGGGGTTCGATGTCCGCGAAGGGGTGGTCCTGCACAACCTGGCCTTCCAGGACGGCGGCCGGAAGCGGCCCATCATCAACCGGGCATCGATTGCCGAAATGGTGGTGCCCTACGGCGACCCGTCGCCCATCCGGTCCTGGCAGAACTACTTCGACACCGGCGAATACCTTGTGGGCCAGTACGCCAACTCCCTGGAACTCGGCTGCGACTGCCTGGGCGAGATCACCTACCTCAGCCCCGTCATCAGCGACGCGTTCGGGAACCCGCGGGAGATCCGCAACGGCATCTGCATGCACGAGGAGGACTGGAGCATCCTCTCCAAGCACTCCGATCTGTGGAGCGGCGTCACCTACACCCGCCGCAACCGCCGCCTGGTGATCTCCTTCTTCACCACCATCGGCAACTACGACTACGGCTTCTACTGGTACCTCTACCTTGACGGCACCATCGAGTTCGAAGCCAAGGCCACCGGCGTCGTCTTCACGTCGGCGTTCCCCGAGGGCGGCTCGGACAACATCTCCCAGCTCGCCCCGGGCCTGGGCGCGCCCTTCCACCAGCACCTTTTCAGCGCCCGGCTGGACATGGCCATCGACGGGTTCACGAACCGGGTGGAGGAAGAGGACGTAGTCCGGCAGGCAATGGGGCCCGGCAATGAACGAGGCAACGCCTTCTCCCGCAAGCGCACCCTGCTGGCCCGGGAATCGGAAGCCGTCCGGGAAGCCGACGCCCACGCGGGCAGGACCTGGATCATCTCCAACCCGGAATCACGCAACCGGCTGGGCGAGCCCGTGGGCTACAAGCTGCACTCCATGAACCAGCCCACGCTTCTGGCGGATCCGGATTCCTCCATCGCCCAACGGGCCGCCTTCGCCACCAGGGATCTCTGGGTCACCCGGTTTGCAGAGGACGAGAAGTACCCCACCGGCGACTTCGTGAACCAGCATTCCGGCGGCGCTGGCCTGCCCGCGTACATGGCACAGGACCGTGACATCAACGGCCAGGACCTCGTGGTGTGGCACACCTTTGGGCTGACGCACTTCCCGCGGGTGGAAGACTGGCCCATCATGCCCGTGGACACCGTGGGCTTCAAGCTCCGCCCCGAGGGCTTCTTCGACCGGAGCCCCGTCCTGGACGTTCCCGCCAACCCCAACAAGCAGGAATCCTCCTGCCACACCGAGGGCGGCAGCGGTGGCTGCCACTAGCCTCGCCCCCGCCACCGCAGGGAGCGCGACGGCGGCAGGGCGGCGCCGTGCCAAGGCTCCTGTCCTGCATCCGCGGCTGGTGGCCGTGGTCACCGCCCTGTGCTGCGTCGCCCACCTGTGGCTGGCCGCATCCGGCCACCACGACGCCTGGTTCGCAGTCCTGATGGTGGTACCAGCCGCCGTCTGCCTCCCGTGTGCCGTCCATATCTGGCGGTACAGCAGGGTGGGGGCGCTGCATCAGGTGGCAGGTGCCGCCGCCGCGATGGCCGGCCTGCACGCGTTCCTGCTGCTGGGCTCCCGCGGTGCGGGACACTCCCACGCCGGCGGGCCGCCGTCGTCCGCTGCCCATGCGGACGCTGCCGGGCTGCTGCTGGTCATCGCGCTGGAACTGGGGACGGCGCTGCTGGCTGCCACGCTGGTGGCGCGGCTTCGACGGCTCCCCGCGTAGCCCGCTGCACGCTGCTTCAGCCGGCCGGGACGCCCAGGGGGCGGGCGACGTGCAGTTGCCCATGGTCAACGAGCCACTGGATGGATTCGTAGATGGCCTGCTCGGGCTCGTAGCGCGGGGTGTAGCCCAGCACCGATGCGGCCTTCCCGATGCTGAAGCATTGGCTGCGGTACAGGTGTCCCCAGCTCGACTCTGCGTACTCCTTCGACGTGTCTTCGCGGAAGCGTTCCCAGCTGACCGTTTCCAGCACGGCGGCGTGCCCGAACCAGGCGGAGGCGATGTCCGCGTAGCCGCGCACGGTCAGTGCCGTGGGGGCCACAATGTTGAAGTCCTCCCCGGCGGCGGCCTCCCGCCGGGAGATGGCCAGCTCGAACGCCTGGGCGACGTCGTCGGCGTGGACGTGATGCATCAGCTCGGCGCCGCTGCCGGGAACCCGGAGGGGCCGGCCGGCTGAGATCTGGTGCCAGACAACGGGGTCCAGGTTTCCCAGCGGACCGATGGGATGCCATCCCGGCCCCACGATGTGGCCTGGGTGCAGCGACGTGGTGGCCAGGCCGCCGCGGGCCGTTTCCTCCTGCAGCATCACCGCGATCCGGTTCTTTTCGATGCCGTAGTCGCCAAAGGGAGCGGCGGCAGAGCCGGACCCCTCGCGGATGGGCAGCTTCAGGCTTTGGCCGTACCGCCAGATGGAGCCGCAATGCAGCAGGTGTCCCACCTCGCCGCGCAGCCGCTGCACCAGGGAGGCAGCCGATTCCAGCGTGAAGCAGACCAGGTCCACCACGGCGTCCGGCTTCAGTGCGGCCACCCGGTCCCCGAATGTCCCGTCACGGTCCTCCCGCTCCCGGTCGGCGCTGACCTGGTGCACCTGCTGCCATTCTGGTGCGTCGATGTAGGGCCTGCTGGTGCCGCGGCTGATGGTGGTGACCTCGTGGCCGGCGCGGACCAGCCGGGGGACCAGGAACGAACCGATGTGGCCGCTGCCGCCGATGACGGTGACTCTCATTGCTCTCCGATCGTTGTATTTTCTCCACCGTAGGGCCCGGGCAGCAGGAAAGGGAGGTCCGGGGGCCTCCCTTTGCTGTGGGTGCGGCTGCTGCCGGCTACTGTCCGTGTGCCGGCTTCAGTGTGGTCAGGCGGGCTTGGCGTATTCGGCGGCACTCATGACTTCATAGCCAACGAACGTCTCATCGTTTTCCACCCACGCATCGTGCCCCGCCGGGATGGAGTAGGCGTCCCCCGCGTGGATGGTCTTCCGGGTTCCGTCGTTCAGTTGGACGGTAAGGGTTCCGGCGGTGCAGAAGCCGAGGTGGTTGTTCTGGCAGCTGTCGGTATGGACGACGGTTTTGACAGTTTCGGACCATCGCCAGCCCGGTTCGAAGGTGAACCGGCCCAGGGTGGCGCCGCCAATGTTGATGACGTCCACCTCTGTCTTGGGCGGGCGGCGCTTCTCGTCGGGGTCGTTGAAGGATTTGGATTCAAGGTTCGTGACCGTTACTGCAGGCATTGCTGGCTCCCGGTAAGGAGTGGTTGTTCAGTTCATCCGGCGGGCTGGGCGGCGCCGGGAGATGGCCCGGCAGGGCGGGATGTGCCCGTCCAGAACCTGCCGGACCTCGTGTGCGACGATCTCAATCTGCTCTTGCCCGCAGCCGATGTCAATGACGCTTTTACTCCTGGAACCACTCCCGTGCGGGGTTGGTCACGGTGGGTGCCGAACGGTCCAGGTCCGGCTGCGCCGCCCACTTCACGCCGTTGGCCAGGACCCGCTGGACCTGCGGGTGGTGGTACACCGGGTATTCCTGGTCGCCCGGGCTGAAGTAGAAGATGCGTCCCTTGCCGCGGGTGAAGGTGACGCCGGAGCGGAACACCTCGCCGCCGGCGAAGGAGCTGATGAAGATCAGGTCGTCCGGGTCGGGGATGTCGAACAGTTCCCCGTACATTTCCTGTTCCGGGATGACGATGGGGCTGTCCACGCCCTCGGCGATGGGGTGGGACGGCTTGACCGTCCACACCAGTTCGCGCTCGCCGTCGTTCCGCCATGCCAGCGAGCAGCTGGTGCCCAGGAGTTTGGTGAAGATCTTCGAGAAGTGCCCGGAATGGAGCACGATGAGTCCCATCCCGCCCAGCACGTGCCGGTGGACGCGCTCGACGACGGCGTCGCTTACCTCGGCATGCGCCACATGGCCCCACCACAGCAGGACGTCCGTCTCCGCGAGCACCTCCTCGGCCAGGCCGTGTTCATCGTCCGTGGCCAGGACCGCCGTCGTAATCTCCGCGTCGGGGCAATGGGACCGAAGGCCCGCGGCGATGGCGCCGTGGATGCCGTCCGGGTAGATCTCACCGATATGCGGCGGCCGGTTGTTCGCCTCGTGGACGCCCTCGTTCCACACCAGGATCTTCAGTTTGCCGTTCATCAGAGCCGGACCTCCCTCTGCTCAAGCGCGGACTGGTAGCACGCGTCGATAATCTGTGCACGGTAGAGGGCCAAGGACCCATCATGTTTGGCCCAGACCTGCTCCCCGCCACGGACTGCGGTGACGAAATCCTCCACCACGGCGTCGTGGGCGCGGCCCGGCAGGACAGGGGGCAGGTAGTCCGCGGACTCGCCGTCCCTGTCGGTAAACACCCGGAGCTTTCCCACCGGCGGGAAAGGGGCGCCGTGCACCCTGAGTTCGGCACCGCCGTCGGTTCCGTACACCGTGAAGTCCAGCTGGTCGTCCGTTTCCCGGTAAGCCGCCCAGCTCGCCTCGACCAGCAGCGTGGCACCGCCCTCCAGCCTCAGGAATGCCGAGGCGAAGTCCTCCACTTCAAAGGCGTGGCTGGAGGCCTGGGCGGAGAACCGGCTTCCGCCGCCCCTGCCGCGCGGGCCGAGCTCGGAATGGGTGGCTGCCGAGACGGCCACCACCTTCGGTTCGCCGAGGAGGTGCAGGGCGAAGTCGAGCACGTGGACGCCGATGTCTGCCAGCGGCCCGCCGCCGGCAAGCTCCGGATTGGTGAACCAGCTGCCCAGCGTGGGGATGCCGGAGCGGCGGAGCCAGGATGCCTTGGCGTAGTAGGGCCGGCCCAGTCCGCCGTGGTCAATAACTTCCTTGAGGGCCTTGATGTCGCCGCGGCGGCGGTGGTTGAAGGCCACATCCAGGACCCGGCCCGCTTTCCGGGCGGCATCCACCATGGCCTGGCCCTCGGCGGCGTTGCGAGCGATGGGCTTTTCGCTGAGGACGTGGATGCCCCGTTCCAATGCGGCGATGGCGATGGGCGCGTGCAGGAACGTGGGCACAGCCACGCTGACGGCGTCCAGGCCGCCGTGCTCCAGCATGTCCTTCCAGTCGGCGAAGGCGTTGGGAATGGAGTAGCCGGCCTGCAGGGAGTCGCGGAGCTCCTGTTCCATTCCGGCCAGGGACACAATGCTGACGCCCTCGAGGCCGTGGTAGGCCTTCAGGTGCTGCTGGCCGGCCCAGCCGATGCCGACCACGCCGACCCGCAGTTCCGGCGCTGTGGGTTCTCCGGGCGTGGGTGCCTGCCGGGCGATGGGTTGCTGCTTGTTCAAAGGGATGCGTCCTTTCGTCCCGGGGTTCGGACGGTGGCGGGTACCGGCCGGGGAAACCTTCTGCTCCGTGGTTTTCAGCCTAGCCGCCGCTTCGGCCCGGCGATATCGGGCAGCCGCCGACGGCGTCACGCCGGGCATGCTTTCGACCCACCTTGATGCGTGCGCCGCGAAGACCCGGCCTCCCGCCGTCGTCCACTCCCTGAAAGCGTGCCTGGCGTGACGGGCCAGTAACTCCTGCGAGCGGCGGGACGCCTGAAACTCGCGTGTGGATGACTGAAACCACCATTTAACACAGCCGAAACCTACCTAAAAATAGCCGCCATACAGTTGGAAACAGACGGCAACAGCCGCCCCTCCGCTGAACGTGGCCCCTCCGTCCACGTCCCTCCATGAGCGGCTCTGACGGCAACTCACCGTTCTCTCTTCGCATCACGAAAGGGGTTTCCCATGGATTCGGGAAATGTCGCTTGGATTTTGGCCAGCTCGGCGCTGGTCTGCATGATGATTCCCGCCCTGGCCTTGTTTTACGGGGGCATGGTGGGTTCGCGCCGCATCCTGAACATGATGATGATGTGCTTCGGCGGCGCCAGCCTGGTGGCCGTCCTGTGGGCACTGTTCGGCTATTCAATGGCCTTCGGCAACTCGGTGGGCGGCCTGGGGCTGATCGGTGACGTCACCGAGTTCCCCGGCATGGGCCAGATGATGGCCAAGGATGACTCGGCCTCCATCCCGATCATCCTGTTTGCCGCGTTCCAGCTGTTCTTCGCCTGTGTGACCACGGCGCTGGTCGCGGGTGCTGCCGCCGGCCGGATGAAGTTCGGCGCCTGGATGCTGTTCGCGGGCATTTGGGCCACCATCGTCTACTTCCCCATCGCGCACTGGGTCTTCGCCTTCGACTCGGCGGACGGCAGCACGGTGGGCGGCTGGATCGCCAACGGCATCAAAGCCATCGACTTCGCCGGCGGCACCGCAGTGCACATGAATGCCGGCGCCGCTGCCCTGGCCCTCGCACTCGTCCTGGGCAAGAGCTCCGGCTGGCCCAAGATGGAACACACCAAGCCGCACAGCCGGCCGCTGGTGCTGGTGGGCGCAGGGCTGTTGTGGGTGGGCTGGTTCGGCTTCAACGCCGGTTCGGCACTCTCCGCCGGCCAGTCGGCGTCGGTCGTCTTCCTCAACACCGCCGTCGCCGCCTCCGCCGGCCTGCTCGCCTGGGCGCTCGTGGAGCGGGTCCGCCACGGCGCAGCCACCAGCATGGGCGCCGCGTCCGGCCTGATCTCCGCGCTGGTCGCCATCACCCCGGCCTGTGGCGCCGTCAGCCCGCTGGGAGCCGTGGCCATCGGCGCGATCGCCGGAGCCGTCTGCTCCCTGGCCATCGAGCTGAAGTTCCGGCTCGGCTTCGATGACTCGCTCGACGTCGTCGGCGTCCACCTCGTGGGCGGCATCCTGGGCACCCTGCTGATCGGCCTCTTCGCCACGGACGCCGCACCCAACGCGGTCAGCGGCCTGTTCTACGGCGGCGGTTTCGAACTCCTGGGCGTACAGGCCCTGGCCACCGTGACGGTGCTGGTCTACTCCTTCGGCGTCACCTGGGTCCTCGCCAAGGTCCTGGACAAGGCCATGGGCGGCCTCCGCATCAAGCCGGAGGACGAGATGCGCGGCATCGACCTCGCAGCGCACTCCGAACTGGCCTACCTGACGGACGAGGATCCGGTGGAGCTGGGCTCGCCGCAGCGCGTCTAGTCCCGCAGTATCCAGCACAAGCTGCCGGGCGCCCGCCTGCTGGGGGCGGCGCCCGGTGCACCATTCCGCGTGAGCGCGCGCGCCCCAGTGCACGAGTCAGGGCCAAACCTTGGACCGGTGCCGGCAGCAGCCGGCTTATAGTTCCAGGGTTTGGCCCTTCGCCGTGTCCCCGTCGTTGGCGTCCGGTTTTTCAGCGCCGCTTAGTGTTCGGTGCAGAGCAGAGTCCCGTCATGCACTTCCAGCACCGCCGCCCGGACATGGCTCAGCCGGGTGCGCGGGTCCGGCGCCATGGTGCCAATGTCGTCGCCGCCCCAGTACGGGTGCGTAAAGTACACCAGCAGCGCAAGCTGCGTGCCGCCGTCGGACGTTTCACCCGCCGGTTGCCCGGCCGCGTCGGGAAGGGGCACCACGTCCGCGTGGCGTCCGACGACGGCGCGTCCGTCCCACGCTTCCGGCGCCGTGAGGACCAGCCCGCCACGGTGCTCCTGCCGGACCCAGTTTCCGGTTGCGTCGGGGGAGCGGTAGACCGCCTGCCCGCGCCACTCGTCGACGATCATCCAGTACCAGCCGCCCAGCCGGAAGACCTTGGGCCCTTCGTGCGGCCGGCCAGGGATCGCGACGCCCTCACGGACCCACGAGGCCGGGTCCGCCGGGGTGTCCGTCACGGCGCTGTAGGTGTTCGAGCCGCGGGACTCGTCCTTGTACCAGAGCCGGAACCGCCCGTCCCCGCACCGGGCCACGGCGGCGTCGATCACCCGGGGCGAGTCGAGGTCGATGCCTCCCAGGAATTCCCAGTTCTCCAGGTCCCGGCTTGCGAACTGGACGATGTGCGCTGTCCCGGTCCAATCGGTCCGCCGGCCGCCGAGGACGGTCAGGTACATGATCCAGCGGTCGCCAATACGGACGACGTCGGGCGCCCACAGGGTTGCTGGCAGTTCCGTTCCCGGCGGGATGAGTCCCTCTGCCGTGCCCTGGTAGCGCCAGGTGGTGCCGCCGTCGGACGACCTCGCGACCCCGATGCTGGTCCCGTGCACCCATTCGACCCCTGTCAGCCCGGGCGCGGCGGCGCGGCGCTGGGTGTAGAAGAGCACCCACTCACCCCTCGTGTGGTCCGCCACCAGGACAGGGTCCGTGGGACCGTCCCATACGGGGTCGCGGTAGGGCACGGTGAAGGCGTCCGGGCGGAGGTGCGGTGCTGCCGGGACAAGGGTCTGCCGGGTTGCCTGCTGCTGCGACACAGAGTTCTCCAACGTTGTAAGTTTGCGTTGGACTCCAGCATAAGGTGCGGTCCTCGACGCGCAAACACAGCCACGCTGCGCGTATGCCCTGGCGCTGCGGGTATCCGGGCCGCGTCAGGGAACATGCGCGTCGATAATGAACCTGCGCGTCGAAACCGAGCATGCGCGTCCGCATCGAATCCGCGCGCTACTCCTTGAACAGACCTGCCAGGTCCTCCGCGGTGATCGCCCCGCCGGCCAGGGCGTCGCCCTCCATCACGTCCGCGAACAGCTGCGACTTGCGGGTCTTCAGCGCCATGACCTTCTCCTCGATCGTGTCCTTGGCCACCAGCCGGTACACCATGACGTTCCGTGCCTGGCCGATCCGGTGCGTCCGGTCCACGGCCTGCGCCTCGGAGGCCGGGTTCCACCAGGGGTCCAGCAGGAACACGTAGTCGGCCTCGGTGAGGTTGAGCCCGAAACCGCCGGCCTTCAGCGAGATCAGGAACACCGGCGCGCTGCCGTTCTTGAATTCGCTGACCACGTCGGCACGGTTCCGGGTGCCGCCGTCGAGGTAGCAGTACTCGATCTCCTCCTCGTCCAGCCGCTCCCGCACCTTGCCCAGGAAGCCGGTGAACTGGCTGAAGATCAGTGCCCGGTGCCCCTCGGCCACCAGGTCTTCGAGCTGTTCGAAGAGGACGTCCAGCTTGGAGGACCGCACCGCGGACAAGGAAGGGTCCACCAGGGACACGTCCAGGCTGAGCTGCCGCAGCAGGGTCAGGGACTGGAAGATGGTGAACCGGTTCTTGTTCACGTCCTCGATCAGTCCCAGGATCTTTTGCCGCTCCCGTTGCAGGTGCGTCTGGTATACCTTCTGGTGCCGGGGGTTCAGCACCACTTCCAGGATCTGTTCCTGCTTGGGCGGCAGGTCCTTGATCACCTGGTCCTTGGTGCGCCGCATCATCAGCGGACGGACCCGACGCCGGAGCTTCTCCAGCTGCCCCTTGTCGCCGTTCTTCTCCACCGGCTTCTGGTAATACTCGGCGAAGCGCTTGGGGCTGGCGAACAGGCCCGGCGCCACGATCGAGGTCAGCGCCCAGAACTCCATCAGGTTGTTCTCCAGCGGAGTGCCCGTGATGGCCAGCTTGAACCCGGCCGGCAGCTTGCGGGCGCACTGGTATGCCTTGGACTGGTGGTTCTTCACGAACTGCGCCTCATCCAGCACCAGCCCGGCCCAGGTGCGGGAGGCGTAGGACTCGTAGTCGATCCGGAACAGGGCGTAGGAGGTGATGACGATATCTGCCCCGCCCAGGGCGTCCGCCACGTCCTGGCCACTCTTGGCGAACGTCTCACCCACCGTCCGCACCGTGAGCCCGGGCGCAAACCGGGCGGCTTCGAGGGCCAAGTTGCCCACCACGCTGGTTGGCGCCACCACCAGGAAAGGCGCGACGGCGGCCGGCTGGCCACTGCTGCCAACCGCAGGGCCGGCGCCGTTGACCGCAGGGCCGGCGGCAGCTCCGCCGTCGGTCGGACCGCCCTGCTCCAACGCGGCAGCGGCCGCAACCGCCAGTTCCTTCGCCGCGCACATCAGGGCCAGTGCCTGGACGGTCTTGCCCAGGCCCATGTCGTCGGCGAGGATGCCGCCGAGCCCGTGCTTGTAGAGGAAGCTGAGCCAGTTGTAGCCCTCCAGCTGGTACGGGCGCAGTTCGGCATTGAGCGAGGCGGGGAACGGCAGGCCGTCGGTGCCGCCCTCCAGCAGTCCGCCCACGGCGGAGCGCCAGGCCGCAGCCTGTTCGTCCACGATCCCCAGCTGGGCCAGCTCGTCCCAGAGCCCCGCCTGGAACCGGCTGATCTGCAGCGGTGCGTCCTTGTTGTCCTGCAGCGACCGGGCTTCCTCGATCAGGGCCCGCAGCTGGTGCAGTTCCGGCAGGTCGAGGGAGAAGTAGGCGCCGCTGGGCAGCAGCATCCTGGTCTGGCCGGCAGCGAGGGCGGAGAACACGGCGGCGAAGGAAACCGGCTGGCCTTCCAGCGAAATCTGGATGCCCAGGTCGAACCAGTCCCGCTGCTCGGTGGCCTTGGTGGAGATGGACACCACCGGGGCTTCCTCGGCTTCGCGGTAGTCGGCGATGTCGCCCACGGTCTCCACGTCCACGTCCGGGGCCTCCCGCAGCCGGGGCAGCACTTCCTCGGTGAAGGCGAGCGTGTCCAGGCCTGTCAGCTCGGTGGAGGCCGCCAGCCGGGGAGTGCCCCAGCCGCCGGTCGCGGACTCACCCAGGGCCGGCACCACGTCCCACGGCCGGCCGACGCCCTCCAGGATGCGGGCCTCCGCGGTGTCGTCACGGTAGCCGTGGTCGCCCGGGTGGCGCCACAGCGGCTGGGCCGTGACCAGCTTTCCGGTCTTGTAGTGCCACTCCCAGTGCAGCCGCACCCGGTGGTCCGCGCCGTAATTGGCCAACAGGGACAGGGTGGGGAGGGCAAGTTCGGGAAGTTCCACGGACTCGTCCCGCGCCGTGACCCGCGCTGTCTGCTTGAGTTTGGGGTAGAAGCCGGTGAGGAACCGCGACTCATCCCTGGCCGGGATGTGCAGGGTGCTGCCGGCCGTGACAAACGCCAGCAGCTCCTGGCTCAGGCCGTTCTCCAGCGGTGCCAGGGTAACGGTGCCGTTGGGGTCCGGGACGCCCGGCAGTGACGCTTCGCCGGAGGTGAAGAAGAGGCCGTGCGCGGGCCGGCCGATCGTGCCTACCGACGCCGGATCAACCTCTTCCCCCTCAACGGTGATGGTGGGTGCAAGCTCCAGCCCGCCGTCGGACTCCCCGGCGCTGCCCGCGCCCGCGACCGGCGCGGCGGGGTCCTCCACCGGTGTGCCGTAACGGCTCAGGGAAAGCGCGACGGCGGCAGGGGCCTCCGCGAACCGGACCGGTTCGGTGCCGCGCGAGTGGACCAGGGCGAGCCCGATCTTCCGGGCATCGGCGAGCAGGCTCCACATGTTCTTCCCGGCGTACGAGTTCAGGCTCAGCCACAGGCCCGCAGAGTTGTGCATCCGGCTGGCGGAGGAGGAATGGCCGGCCAGGAACTCCTGCAGCCATTCGACGTGCGCCTGGTTGGATTCCCGGCGGAAGTCCAGGTAGCTCAGGGTGTTCCAGGAAACGTCGCCGCGGATCCACTTGCCTTTGGCACCCATAATGACGGGCCGGACCTTGAGCTGCCGCACTCCGCGGACAGGGTCCCGGCGGCCGGTGTAGGAGAAGTGCGGGGGCGGCTCTTCGATCTCGAACTGCAGGGCCAGCGGGATCCCGCCGGCGGAGGCGGCGGCACCGGGCTGCGAGATCAGCGGGCTCAGGGCCTGCTCCCAGTCGGAGAGGGCCGCCGCGGGTGCGCGGGACACCTGGGTGGAGGTGGACGGCGCCAGCAGCTGCATCCGGACGGAGGGGCTGTCCTCGGCGGCGAACAGCAGCGCCGCAACATGCTTGCAGTCCTTCCGGACCGGGCAGCTGCACACGCCCACGGTGCAGCTCCAGCCGCCCCCTTTGCGGACCAGCTTGGCCGTGGTGGAGTAGGGAACCTCCGCACCGCCCCTGACCTTCCCCAGCATGAGCCCCGTGCCGCCGTCGAACGATATGCCGGACACCCTGCCCGCCATGGCATACGCCAGCCCGGCCGCCAGGGAGCGGTCGTTGATGGCGGGTGTCTGTATTGCCAGGTCCGCACTTTCGTCCGGTTGGGATGGCATGGGGCGCACTACTTTCGGCAGGCCACGGCGGGGCCGGGTCCGGTGGGTGGTTATCTGATCCATCTTAGTTCGCCCGGCGGCAGGCCCACGCCGGGCACCTTCCCACCGGGGCACCGGGAACGTTCAGCGCAGGAACTCCGGCGGCCGGGAAAACTTCGCTTGACGTTCATTTCCTGCTCCCCGCCCCGGTGGCCGGGCGGCCATAGCGTGAAAGCGTCCGCAGCAGCACCCCTCCAGTACTAAGGAATGCCATGATCACCACCCGCCAGCCCATTGTCCTGACCACCAGCAGCATCGAAGCGAGCGATGAGGAGGCGGTGCAGGCCAACGTCGGAATAGTGGACGCAATGCACACGGCCCTGCTGCATGCCGATGAGATGTCACCCGTTGCGGTCCGCAGCTACTACGTCGACTTCTACCTTGCCCAGGCGCTGGAGGGCGGCTTCGCGCAGTACGCCTTCATGACGATGGACCGGACCGCGACGGACACGCTGATCCGGGAGGGCATGGCCGCGATGGGTGCTGCGGAGCACCTGGACCTGTTCAACCGCTCCGCCGCATCCTTCGACGGCCTGTCCGCGGAAGATGCAGAACACTACCTGGACGGTGCGGTGGACGACACGGTGGACACGCCCGACGCCGTCGTCCGGATGGAAGAGCTCGACGGCGAGTTCGAAGAGCTGCTGGAGCGCGAAAACATCACGGCGCTCAACGCCGCGTGGTTGCGGGGGCAGGCCGACCTGCTGGTCCTCGACGACGAGGAAGTGGGCCCGTACATCCAGCGCCTTGCCGCCGGTATTCCGGACCTCGACGAACGCCAGGCGCAGGCCGACGCCGAGGCCCTTGAGGACGCTCCGGACTTCGAAGTGGTGATCCGCGAGCTGTGCAGCACCGCCGGCCACACGCTGGTCCGCATCACCATGGGCGACCCGAACTATCTGCACCACGGTGTGAAGACGCTCGCATGGCACTTCAGCACGGACCAGGGTGACTTCCTGATGGTCGAAGAGGACGACGAAGCCTTCATGATCAACCCGGAAAGCCAGGAGATCGTGGCAGCCGTGGAGTTCGAGGACGCGGACCTGGCAGAGGTCTAGTCCCGGCGGCATGACCAGGCCGCGGGAAAGTGGTGCAGGCGCTGAAGCGGGTGGCTGCCTGCGCACCTTCCCGCGGCCTTTGGCTTCCGCTTTTCGCAGCCGCCTCTTGGCTTCCCGGCGCCGGGCCTTTGGGGGCAGGAAAAGAATTCCCGGGACGTCCGTAACCTTTCCGCAACCGCAGGCGATGTAGTCCGTGATGGGTCCGCCCGGCGGGCCCACTCTGATGTTGTTGTCTAGGTTTGGAGAAGTTCTATGTCTGTGTTCACTGTTCTCGCCACCAGCAAGGTTGCCGCCGGAGTCCTGGCCGCAGGAACCCTGGCAGTCGGGGGAACCGGCGCTGCCGCCGTCTCGGGCGTCCTTCCCACCCAGGCCCAGCAGGCCGCCCACGACGTGTTCGGCGCACCGGCCCCCAAGCTGGCAGCCGAAGCAGCAGGCGATGCCCAGGCCACCCCGGCCCCCACCGCCACCGCAGCGGTCAGCGACGCCCTGGAGAAGGCCGGTACCACTGCCGACGCCACTGCAGCCGCTTCAGGTACCGCCGCTGCATCTGACGGCAAGGTCGCCGCCGGAGCCACCGCGTCGGCCGCAGCGGACACCGCGGTTGACGCCGCCGGCCCCGCGGCACTGGGCCTCTGCACCGCCTACACCCACGGTGGCCTGGACGCTTCCTCGAAGGCGTTCTCCTCGCTGTCCATCGCTGCCCACGGTGAGGGCAACATCGACGGCTACTGCACCGACGTCGTGGCCAAGGCCGATGCCGCAGCCAAGGCTGCCGCTGAAGCCAAGGGTTCGGCGTCCGTTGAGGTCGAAAAGCCCCAGGTCCCGTCCGCTCCCGCCGTGCCCGCAGTTCCGGCTGTCCCGGGTGTCGACGGCGACAACGCTGTTCCTGCCGTTCCCGCGGTTCCGGCTGTGGGCGGCAACGCCGTGGACGCACCGTCCGTTTCGGTCCGCTAGGCAAGTTGGCTAGTCTGGACTGCGGCTGTGGCTGCCGCCGCAGTCCGGGCAGGCCTGCGGGGTGCACTGTGACCAGCACCCCTGACCATCCCCAAAGAGGCAGCCGAACGACCACGGGGACTTGAACAGTCCGTACCGGAAACCGGGCAATGGCGTACGCCGGATCCCGGGATGGAGGAGCCGCTGGTGCTGGACACTTTGGCCCAAGAAGAGATCGACATATTCGAGAACGCAGCCGGAACCGATCCGGCGGCGTTGTTCGCTGCTGCCTATCGAACCTTCGCGGGCCCGGTGCAGGGGTACCTCAAGGCACGTGGCCTCGATGACCCCGAAGCGGTCACCCAGGACGTCTTCATGGCCTTCTACCCAAAGATCGGTACCCTGACAGGCGGTCTGCAGGGCGCCAAGTCGCTGATCTTCTCCATCGCCCACGCCCGCATGGTGGACCACTACCGCCGGCTGGAGCGCAGGCCGCAGCTGACCGCGTACGATCCCCAGCACGATGGCCGGACCACTCCGTCCGCCGAGGACCAGGCCGCGGAACTGACCGGCGGAGCCGCAGCCATGCTGGAAGGGCTCAGCGGGGAACACCAGGAAGTCCTGGCCCTGCGCGTGGTGGCGGACCTGTCCATCGACCAGGTGGCCGCCATCATGGGCAAGAGCGCCGGAGCCATCAAGCAGCTCCAGCGCCGGGCCCTGCAAAACCTCAAGGCACAAACACTCAAAAGAAACCAGGCAAACCATGAGTGACACGGGAGCATCCCGCCACGACCCAGCAGTTGACCTGCTCCTGCTGGAGGCAGGGATGGACGACGACGGCCAGCTGCGCGACGCCCTGCTTGACCTGCGTTCCCTGGCTGCTGACGCCCCTGAGCCTTCCGCCGATATCGCCGCACTGATGGCAGGCGCATCAACCGCCGGCCCGGCCACCACCGTGCTTCCGGCCGCCGGGGACACGGCAACTTCCGCCCTTCCCGCCGCCCGGCCGGTGGATGAACTCGCTGCCCGCCGCAGGGCCAAGCGCCGCATTACGCTCACCACTTTGTCGGTGGCCGCATCGCTCGCCGCGGGTGGTGCCGTGGCGGCCGCCTCGGACCAGGGCATCCGCGACTCCTTCACGCAGCTGAATCACGCAGTCACCGCCTTCGTCACCGGTTCCAGCGGACATCCCTTGAACGGCGGCAGCACGCCGGGACAGCCTGCACCCCAGCCGGCGGCGCCCGCGCACCCTGCTGCCACCAGCACGGACGCCGCCCCCGCCGCAACCGCCACCGCGCCGGCACCCGCTGCCGTGGCGCCGTCGAACGTTCCCGCGCCGGCCGGCACCGCCCCCGGCAACGGTGCGGCCGCCCGGAAACCGGCGGATGTTCCTGCCCAGCCGTCACTGCCGGCGGACATCCCGGGGGAGATCGGGAAGGGACTGGAGCAGGAGCCCAAACTGCCCGTCCCGGTACCCACGGAAGTTCCGCTTCCCGGCAGTGTTCCGGACGTGCCCCTCAGGTAAGCCCGGCTAGTAGGCAGCGCCTGCTGACTTGATCATCGCGCCCGACGGGTCGGCCAGGTACCAGACGCCGCCAACGCCCTGCCCCAGGATGTCGCCCGGCTTGGTGTCCTTGGCGAAGTAGTAGAGGGGCAGGCCGTTCAACGTCACCTGCTTCTTGCCGTCAGGGGTGTTGATGGTGCCCAGGGTGCCGGACACGCCCTCCGCCGCGGGTGAAGCGGACGTGGTGGTCAGCGGCGGCCACTGGACCAGGCAGGATCCCATGCAGGCACTGGTGCCGGAATCCTTGGTGTCCTTGGTGAAGAAGTAGAGGCTCATGCCCTTCGCGTCCACCACGATGGTGCCTGCCGCCGAGGTCGCCGTTTTGAGGTCGACGGCGGCGCCGGCCTGCATCGATGACGCGGACGCACCGGAGGGGCTGGCTGAGGATGCGTCCGGCGAAGCGGTGCCGGAGGCACTGCTGGTGGCACCCGCTGCCGGGCTGCTGGCCGCGGGCGTTGTGCCGGTGCTGTTGCCGCAGCCGGTGAGGGCTGCCGCCAGGACCAGGATGGCAAGGCCCGGTCCGACATGGTGTTTCATGATGTGCTCCTTTGGCTGGATACTGTTCGGCTGGTTCCTGCCAGCGGGCGCCCGCGCCGGATCACGCGGTGCTGACTGCTACGACGCTGCCGGGTGAAGAATGGTTCACAGGAGCATCCGGCCGCTGCGGTGCACCTGCGTGATTGAACCGTTTGCCGCGTCCGGACGTGGTAACAGCCGGGAGGGAGTGGGATGCCGCTCGATGAGAAGGTGGTGGAGGCGATCTACCGTGAACACGGCAGCGCCCTGCGCCGTTTCGTGCTCAGTGCCACCCGGGATCCGCAGCTCGCGGAGGACGTGGTCCAGGAGACCGTGCTCCGCGTCTGGCAGCACGCTCCGGACATCAACGGCAGCTTCCGCAGCTACCTGTACCGCACAGCCAGGAACATCATGATCGACAACTACCGCCGGAGCACGCGCCGTCCGCCCGAGGCGCTGGAAGGCACCCCCACCGACCCCGTGGAGGTCATGGGCCGCGTTGACGAACTGCTCAACCGGGTCCTGATGGAGGAGGCCCTGCTGCGGCTGAGCAAGGAGCACCGTGACGTGCTGGTTGCCCTGCACTACCGCCGGTTCACCGTGAACGAGGCCGCGGTCCAGCTCAACATCCCCAGCGGTACGGTCAAATCACGCGCCTTTTACGCCCTCCGGGCACTGCGGACCATCCTGGACGAGATGGGGGTGGAACGGTGAACGCCACCTTGCACCACCTGCTGGGCGCCTACGTCCTGGGCGGCCTGGATCCCGCCGACGCCGCCGCCTTCGAGGCCCACCTCCGGGACTGTGCGGCCTGCCGCAAGGAACTGGCCCTGATGGAGAAGGTGCCCATGCTCCTGGATGCCCTCCCCGTTCCTGACGCCGTGGCGCTCACCTCCGTCCCCGGCGGCAGCGCGGACGCCGGCACCGCTGTCCCGGCGCGGCTCTTCGATGAACTGGCCCGCCGGCGCCGGACGTTGCGACGGCGGTGGGCAGCGCTGGCAGGCGCCGTCGCCGCGGCGTGCCTGGCGGTAGGCCTGGCGGTGGGGCCGCTGCTGGCCAGGCCGCCGCAGCCGGACGCCACCTACTCTGTGGCATCCGGGGGAGGACTGCAGGTGAACATCGACATGGCCCGGAAGACCTGGGGAACCGAGCTTGCGGTGAGCGGCAGCAGCCTGCCGGCGGACGGGACGCTCTCGCTGTGGGTCCGCGACCGGGCCGGCGGCGAAGACCGGGCCTGCGCCTGGACGGCCACCCCCAGCGGCAAGGTCAAGGTCACCGGGGCCACCCCCATCCAGTTGGGCAGCATTTCCAGCGTGGAACTGCGCGACGGCGCCCAGCGTCCGGTGGCGGTGATCACCGTTCCCTAAGGGCCTTCCTCCGGGCTCAGGGCCCTGACCTCGGCCACCAGGGACTCGTCCTCGCACGCGAGTGCGAAGGCCTCGATCCGCCGTTCGATCTCGTAACCGA
Source organism: Arthrobacter sp. NQ7 (assembly GCF_029581595.2). Taxonomy (NCBI): domain Bacteria; kingdom Bacillati; phylum Actinomycetota; class Actinomycetes; order Micrococcales; family Micrococcaceae; genus Arthrobacter; species Arthrobacter sp. NQ7. The sequence continues at coordinate 76,750 of NZ_JARFXU020000021.1, forward strand.
GCACCCTGCGGCCGATCCATTCCATGATGGGCCGCAGCAGGGCCGGGCGGCAGGAGAAGGTGTACTTCCACACTGCCCGGGTGCCGCCGTCGTGCGCGGTAAACCGCCAGCCGCCGCCAAAATTCGTGAAGAACCACGGGCCGGCCACCATGGTCATCCCCACGTTGCGGGGCGGCGCGTAGGAGACGTACTGGCTCACCATGGACAGGCCCAGCCGTGACCTGGTGCGGGTGCGGACCCCCTTGCCCGGCGCCGTGGCCCCGTCAAGGAAGCCCTGGGCGGAAATAAAGGGATCCCACTTGAGCCGGAACGTCCCGGTGGTCTGCGACAACGCGAAGGCAGTCTCCGGATCGATGCGGATGTGGCGTTCGGCGTGTACCTGGGGCATGCCCCCACCTAACCACGCCGCAGGCGGCTACTTGGTCATTTTGGCCAGCCGGGCGCGCATGATCATGTAGGCGCCGTAGCAGACCAGGCCGGCCCCCACCGCGGCCAGCAGATAGGGGCCCATGGGCTGGTCCCGGAGCGCCCGCAGTCCCCCGTCCAGCCCGGTGGAGTCCTCCGGATGCTCCTTGAGGGTGGCGATCACGATCAGCAGTCCGGTCAGCAGCAGCACCAGGCCCTTGGCCAGGTAGCCGGCCACGCCCAGGGACACCACGGCCGTCCTGGCCGCACCGGCAGCCGGCATCCGCAACTGCTTCTCGAAGCTTTTCCGCGGTCCCCGCATGCCGTAGGCCACGCCCGTGACAGCCACCGCCAGGCCGATCACGACCAGCAGCGCCACACCGCCCGGCGCCGCCATCATCGAGACGGTGAAGTCACTGGTGGCCTTTCGGTTGTCATCACCGGTGCCCGTGCCCATCGCGAAGTGCCACAGGGTCAGGGCGAGGACGGCATAGACGATTGCCTGCAGGGCCGCCTTCGCTTTGTTCTTGACTTTGGTTTTGGTGCGCTGGTGGTTGAAGTCGAAGATCGCGTCACCCGCCTGCCACAGCGACAGGGCGGTGCAGGCCGCGAAGCTTCCCCACAGCAGGAACGGCCCGATCGCCATGGTGGCAAGCTCGGCAACAGCCCCGCTGAAGTCGGCGTGGCCGGTGCCGCCCATGGCAAGGCGGATGGCGATGGCGCCCACCAGGAGATGCAGGATGCCGCTGACCGCGAACCCGGACCGGGCCAGGACCTCAAGGACGCGTGAATTCGTGACGTCCTCGGCCTTGTCAACGACCTGTTTCAGTTCTTCTTTGATCGTCTTTCCTTTGGCCGGGCGCGGTGGTGCGCTGCTGTGCGTGCCCTTCTTACAAGGCAATCGTCCCACGCCGCCGGGCCGGGGAACAGTTGGCAGGCCGGCGGCCGTACCGTTGCCGGTGGACCGGATCTGCAGCGGCCGGGCAGGCCAGACAGGCCCGGCGATGGGGAGGTATCCCCATCGCCGGGTCCGGCCGCCTGTGTAACCATAAGGACCAGCGATTACACCTGCCGCACTCTTTTCCTGGGGGAAACCATGACTTTTTACGGCGCCGACATCAGCCAGTTGCGGGCACTGGCCAAGGCGGCTGACCAGGCCGCGTCGCTGCTGAGCAGCCGCGCCGGGTCCCTGCATAGCCAGATCCAGTCCGCGCCCTGGAAGGGCCGGGACGGAGAACGTTTCCGGCAGGAGTGGAGCGCCAGCCACCGCCCCAGCCTGGACAAAGTGGTGGCCAGCCTCCGGGAGAACTCCAAAATCCTGATGAAGCACGCCGACGAGCAGGAAAAGGCGTCCACCGCGGGGACCGGCTCCGGCGGCAGCACCTGGGACCGGATCACCTCCCTGGCTGCCCAGGCCAGGGAATGGCTCAAGGAAAAGGCCGAGGCCGCCAGGGCGGCAGCCGAACACCGGAAGGAACTTGAAGCCGGGCTGGACCGGATGCTCAACGCCGGCCCGGAAGAACAGGCGAAGTGGTGGGCCGGCCTGTCCGCCGCCGACCGGGCCTACCTGATCCAGGGTGAAGGCAGCGACGGCCCGTTCGCCGAGGACCTCATGCGGATGGACGGCGGCATTCCCGCCTCGGCCCAGCAGCTGGCCAAGCAGCACCTGCAGGAACTGGCGCGGGCGGACATCCCGGTCTACTCCGAGACCGGCAAGGCTTCCATCGAGGCACGTGTTGCGTGGGTCCACGGCGGCGCCGAGGTGGGCACCGAGGTGGTGGAGAACGCCGACGGATCGGCCACCATGAAGGTCTACGGAAACATGGGCCTGGGCGTCAACGACACCACCGGAACCGCGGGGGCCACCCTCACCGGCGAGGTCTCCCGGGAATACACGTTCGACAGTGTGGAAGAGGCCATGGCCGCCCGCGAACAGATGTACCGCGACCTTCCGCCGGACAGCATCGGCGACATCAAGGACGTGGCCGGCAACCCGCCCGGGTACATCCTGGACACGATCAACGAGGCGGCCAAGGACAATGGCTCCTCGGGGCAGACGGACAAGGCCAAGGGCACCTTCTCGCTGGACGCGTCGGGGGAGTCCGGGACGGCATCCGGCAGTGCCAAGCTCGACCTTGCCTACGAACGGAACCTCACCGATGGCACCTCCACCGCCAGCGGCGAGGTCTCCGCCCAGGGCAAGCTCAACCTGGACGGCCGGGTCTTCGAAGCCTCCGGCAAGGGCGGCCTGCAGGTCAACCTGGACAAGGGCAACAACATCGACTCGGTGTCCGTCTCGATGGACGGCACCGTGGCCCAGGGCGTTACCTCCGGCGTGAAAACGGAGGCCGCCAAGTTCGACTCCACCGTGACCGCAGGCACCCAGGGCACGGTCAAGATCGACGTGGACTACTCCGCGGGAAACCGCCCGGTCATCGACAGCTACCTGCGCAACATCGCCCTGGGCAATGAGGCCGGCGCCGCCCGCGATGCGGCCAGGCTGTACGAGGCCGGCTCGGCCACCATCCAGGTGAACTCCGTGGTGACGGCAACCAACGAGGCAGGGTTCGACGTCAAGGCGGGCGAGGTCAAGGTCTCCACCGAGAACCAGGCCACCACCAACGTGTCCACGTACTATAAAGTCCCCAACGACACCAAGCTCGAGAGGCTCTGAAACCAATGTCAGTGCACATCGAATCCCCGCTGGGCTTCACCGCAGACTTCCCCGAGCACACCCAGGTCCTGGACGATTCCACGGCCGGACCCAACAGCGGGCAGTATGGCCTGCCGGGCGGCGTCCTGGTCACCGTGATCAAGGACGACACCTCCGTACAGGATGCGCCCCAGGCCACCGGCTGGGCGCACCTGATGTCAGGCTTCTACCTTGAGGACCGCGGGGGCACCCTCCTGGCGGAGGGTGGGCTGGACCTGCCCGGCAAGGACGCCTATGCCGTGGTGGTGGGATACGACGACGACGGCGGGCCTGCCAAGGTGGCAGCCACCGTAGGCGTGTGGGAAAGCGGGCGGTTCGTCGGCGTGGTGGTCATCTGGCCATACCTCAACCCCGAGGCCGAACCCCGGCTGGACATGCTCAGGAGGATCGTCGGTTCGATCAGCGTGGGCTGACCCGGCTCGCCGTCCCCTTGGGCCGGTCCTGACCCGGCATTGACCAGGGCTTCAGCAGGGGCTGCAGCAGGGTTTTAGCGGCGCCGGTAGCAAAGATCGAAAATGAGCCGGCCGGCCTCGTGGGCCTTCGCTTCGAAGCTGGTCCGGATCCTGCCCTCGAAGCGGGGAGCCCAACCGCCGGTCTCGTCCACACCCTCATTAGGGCCGGTGTGTTCGGTGCTCACGGGAGCCCGGCCCTCACGGACCGGCGCGCCGCCAACCACCGTTTCGACGCCGGACTGCCATACCTGCGTCAGCGGGCTTTCGGGTCCGCTGCGCTCGCCGGTATGAAGGTTTTCGAAGTCGTCGGAGCCGGCCATGACGTCCCGGACATGCACGGCGTAGTTGGACCAGTCCGTGGCGATCCGGAAGAGTCCGCCCGGCTTCAGGGCGCGCGCCGCCAGCCGGCTGAACTCCGGCTGGATCAAGCGGCGCTTGTGGTGCCGCGACTTGTGCCACGGATCCGGAAAGAAGACCCACAGTTCGCTGACCGACCCTTCGGGCAGCATGGTGGCCAGTACTTCCGGGGCATTGGCCTCCACCACCCGCACGTTTTCGAGGCCGCGGCTGTTGATCTTGATGATGGTGTTGGCCAGCCCCGGCGTGTACACCTCCACGGCGAGGAAGTTCGTGTCCGGGTTTTGCTCCGCCGCGTGGCAGATGGCATCGCCCAGTCCCGACCCGATCTCGACGATGAGCGGAGCCTCCCGGCCAAACTCGGCGGCGGCATCAAAGGTGTAGTCGGGGTGGACCGAGGTGTTGGCCACGTGCCGCGGAACATCGATGGCCCACCGCTCTGCATGCTCGGCCCATGCTGCCTGCCGGCGGCCCTGGAGCCTGGTGCCGCGGCGCACGAAGCTCACCGGACGGCCGCCGTAGGTGCCAAAGGAGGCCTGGGTTCCGGGTGTGACAGGCCTGGGGACATGCGGCTGCTGGGGGTTTTCAGGGGATTCGCTCATCCCTTCCAGAATAGCGCCGCGGGGACGGCGGAAGACCGGGGCGCCCGGAATACGCCTGCGCCGTGGTGCTGCGGGTCTGCAACGCTGGCAGGCAGACGCTCAGAATACGCCGACGAGGTCGAGGGCCGGACCGAGTGCCAGGGCGAAGACCACGCCGCAGACGCACAGGGCAACTGCCGCCGCGGACCGGCTTCCAGAACCGCGGGGCAACTGTTTCAGCACGGGGAGTGCCAGCCGTAGCCCGAGCGAGGCGAAGAGGAGCGGCAGGCTGAAGAACACGAAGGGAGCCACCCATGGAGTGCGGGAGTAGCCGTTGTCCGAATACGTCAGGAGCATGGCCAGCCCGGCGAACGGCCCGGTCAGGAACATGCTGACCGGGGCAAGGATTGCCAGGACCAGGCTGTTCGTCCCTTTGTGGCCCAGGGCTCCCTGCGGCCGGCCGGGGCCGTTTTGGAAGGGAGGCGGCCCTGTCCCGTCCGGCGGTGCGGGGCGTGAATCCGGCTGCGGTGTAGTTTCCATGGTGCTCCCGTGGGTTGGTGCGGCCAGAGGCCAGGCCGCGACTGGCTCCAACGTACGAAGCCGCGGGGAGCGCCGGAAGGCCAAGCCGTCCGTATGTGGAAAACCCGCGCCCGATCGGACGCCTGCAAGAATGGGCGGATGACGGACGCAACGAATGCCGGCGCAAGGGAGCAGCGGCGAAGGGCAGCTTCCGGGGAAGCCGGGGAGGGGACCCGGACGGGCAGCAGCCGCGTGGACCTCAGCACCCTGGTGGACGCGGAGATCGATGAACTGCCGGCAGCGGAACCCACCCGCACGGGCAGCCGGCGCGCCCTGGCCTACCTGGGCGTCTGCCTGGTCCTGATTGGCCTGAACCTCCGCAGCGTCTTTTCCAGCCTCTCGGCGGTCCTTCCGGAGGTGACCAGCCAGGCTGGCCTGCCGGGCTGGTCCGTGGTGGTGCTGACCACCGTTCCCGTGACCTTGCTGGGTGTCTTCGCCCCGCTCGCCCCTGTCCTGGCCCGCCGCTTCGGCGCGGAACGGGTGCTGCTGGGCGCCATGGCACTGCTGACGGCCGGGCTCCTGCTGAGGCCAGTGGACGCGGGGCCGGCCACAGCCGCAGGCCACCTGCCCGCCCTCCTGCTGGGCACCGCGGCCTGCGGCGCCGCGATAGCACTCTGCAATGTGCTGCTCCCGGGCCTGGTCAAGCGCGATTTCCCGCACCGGCTGGGACTCATGGGCGGGCTCTACACCACGGCGATTTGCGCCTCTGCGGCCCTCGGCGCCGGCTTCACGTACCCCGTCTACACGGCGACGGGGGAGTGGACCAAGGCGCTGTGGGTCTGGGCGCTGCCTGCCGCCGTCGTGCTTCTGCTGTTCCTGCCCGTCGCCGTGCGGCAGGGGACGGTCCGGCACCAGGCGGTCCGGGACGGGGTGAATGTGTGGCGCTCGTCCGTTGCCTGGCAGGTGACCATCTTCATGGTGCTGCAGGCCATGATGTCCTTCAGCGGTTTCGCCTGGCTGGCGCCCATCCTCCGCGAGCGCGGCGTTGACGGGGCGACGGCCGGCCTGATCGTTGCCGTGTGCATCGTGCTGCAGATGCTGGGGTCCCTGTTCGCCCCGGCGCTCGCCGCACGGTTCCGGGACCAGCGCGCCATCAACACGGTGGTTGCGCTGATGACCGGCAGCGGTTTCGTGCTGAGCATCCTTGGCCCGCTGGACCTGGTCTGGGTGTGGGCCGGGCTGCTGGGCCTGGGGCAGGGAAGCCTCACCGCCTGTGCGCTGACCCTGATCATGCTCCGCACCCGCGACGGGCATACCGCCGCCCACCTGTCCGGCATGATGCAGGGTGTTGGCTATGGGGTGGGCTCCACCGGAACCCTCATGGTGGGGCAGCTGCACCAGGCCACCGGGTCCTTCGTTCCTGCGGGCATCCTGTTCACGGTGGTGGGGCTGCTCGCGGCCGTGTTCGGTTACCGGTCCGGCCGCAACCGGTACGTGGGGTAGGGGCTGCCATGCGGGACTCCACGCTGCCCACCGCCCATGCTGCCTCGGGGATCTTCCGGCCCCCGTACGTCTGGGTCACCACCGGCACCTGCGCGCTGGTGTTCCTGTCCGCGTTCGAATCCCTCGCCGTGACCACCATCATGCCCCTGGTCAGCCGCGAACTGAACGGCGGAAGCCTCTACGCCCTGGCCTTCGCCGGCCCGATGGCCACCGGCGTCATCGGCATGGTGGGGGCCGGCAACTGGTCAGACCGGCGCGGGCCTGCCATGCCGCTGTACGCCTCCGTGGCACTGTTCGTGGCCGGGCTGCTGATCGCGGGCACCTCGGCTTCCATGCCCATGCTCGTGGCCGGGCGCCTGATCCAGGGGCTGGGCGGCGGCGCGCTCACCGTGGCGCTCTACGTGCTGGTGGCCCGGTTCTTCCCCGGCACGCTGCACGCCAGGATCTTCGCCGCGTTCTCGGCCGCCTGGGTGATCCCGTCGCTGGTGGGCCCCTTCGCCGCCGGCGTCGTGGCCCAGGTCTTCAGCTGGCACTGGGTGTTCCTCGGCGTCGTGGGCCTGGTCCTCCCGGCCCTGGCGATGATCGTGCCCGTCCTGCGCGGGCTCAGCAGCGCCGAAGAGGTGCCCCGACCGGAACAAACCCCGTGGGACCTCGGCCGGCTGGGCTGGGCGGTGCTGGCCGCGCTCGCGGTGCTGGGGCTGAACCTCTCCGCCGACATCAGCATCCCCGCCTTCCCCCCGGCTACGGCACTTCTGGCGATCGCCGCCGTCGTCCTGGCGCTGGTGGCCGTCCGGCCGCTGGTCCCCGTGGGCACCCTGGCCGCCCACCGCGGACTGCCCAGCGTGATCCTGGTGCGGGGCTTTGCTGCGGCATCATTCTTTGGCGCGGAGGTCTACCTTCCGTACCTGCTGATCGACCGCTACGGATTCCCGCCCACCCTGGCGGGCCTGACCCTGACCGGCGGGGCGCTGGCATGGGCCGGCGCCGCGGCGGTGCAGGGCCGGCTTGGCTCCAGGCTGTCCCACCGGGTGGCGGTCCAGATGGGATCGCTCATGGTCCTGGCGGCGATCCTCCTGGCCCTGGCCACCACGGCGCTTCACTGGCCGGCCGCCGCCGCGATCGCCGGCTGGGTGGTGGCGGGCGGCGGCATGGGCCTGCTGTATCCACGCCTGAGCGTCATGACCCTGGCGCTGTCCACCAAAGAGAACGAGGGCTTCAACAGCTCAGCCATGTCCATTTCGGATTCCCTCGGCGGGGCGCTTTCGCTGGCGGCCACGGGAATTGTCTTCGCGGCCTTCACGACGCCGGTCCAGTCCTTCGCGGGCGTGTTCGCCTTCACCGCGGCCATCGGGGTGGCAGCGGCGGCGGTTGCGCCGCGGGTCAGTGGCAAGGAACGTCCGGGAACCTAGGGCAGGCGGGTGGCGCGGAGCACGACGTCGGCGATGGTCGCTTCCTGTCCTTCGGGTCCCGTCACCGGCCGCTCGCGGCTGGTCAGGACCTCAATCTGCCACTCCGGCCCGCCCAGGCCGAGTTCGCGGACCAGGTCGTCGGCCGTATAGAACATGTCCCGGTGGTTGTGGTGGTCTGCACCCCACGGCGGCAGCCGGTCAGGGTGGTGGCCCACCACCAGCAGGGTTCCGCCGGGCTTGACGGCCGAGGCAGCGGTCCGCAGCGGGATCCGCCAGTCGAGTTCCTGCGAATGCAGGAACTGAGCGGTCACAAAATCGTAGGCGTCGCCGGGCTGCCACTGCGTCAGGTCCGCTTGCTGCCAGGTGATCCGGCTGCGGATGTCCCCGTTGGAGGCGTTCACGCTTTCGCGTGCCAGCTCGGCCAGCTCGTGCGAGTGCGCCCGTTCCAGGGCCACGGCGGAAACGTCGACGGCGGTCACGGACCAGCCCTGCTGGGCAAGCCAGATGGCGTCCGCGCCTTCGCCGCAGCCCAGTTCCAGCGCCTTGCCCGGTCGGAGTCCGCCGGCTTCGCGGACCAGTTGCGGATTGGGTTTCCCGCTCCAGAGCCGTGTTTTGCTGCGGTACCGCTCGTCCCACACCGTTGCGGGACTGATGCCGCCGCCATCCGGCTCCGGGGCCCCGCCGCCGTCGTCCCCGTGGTGCTGGTGTGCCTGGTTCGGGTGCGCTTCGTTGTGCTGCGTCTCCTGGCCCTGCTCCGGGTGTTCGCTCATGCTCCAACACTGCCCCGCCGTGCCCCTGAAGGCAACGGCCGGACGGTGGCCGGGCGGCGGGATGCTAGACTGGTGGAACTTGATGTGCAGTGATGCCGCCTGCTCCGATCTGGAGAACCTTTCCAGGGAGTGGGCATTTTTCATGTGAGAGGCACATCCTGCGTCGATGAACGCGTTCCATTTGGTCCCGGCCGGCTGTCCTTTTTACAGCGCCCGGTTGATCACCTGACTTTTCTTCGGCGAAACCCCTGGTCCAACCGGCATCGGGGGCCGATATCCGCCCGGATACCGCCAGAAAGACCGTAAAAAACTACATGACTACTTTTGCTGCCCTCGGTACTCCCAAGGCCCTTGCAGACACCCTTTCAGCCCAGGGAATCGTTGAACCGTTCCCCATCCAGGTGAAGACCCTTCCGGACACGCTGTCCGGCCGTGACGTCCTGGGCCGTGGCCGGACCGGCTCCGGTAAAACCATCGCTTTCGCCATCCCGCTTGTAGCAAGACTCGCTGAGCGGGAAGCCAAGCACTTCCGCAAGCCCGGACGCCCCATGGGCTTGGTCCTGGCACCCACCCGTGAACTGGCAACCCAGATCAACGCCACCATCGAACCCCTGGCCAAGGCCGCCGGCCTGAACACCACCGTGATCTACGGCGGCATCTCCCAGGCACGCCAGGAGAAGGCGCTGCGGGCCGGCGTCGACATCGTCATCGCCTGCCCCGGCCGCCTGGAGGACCTGATCCGCCAGCGCATCCTCACCCTCGAAGCGGTGGAGATCACCGTCCTGGACGAGGCAGACCACATGGCCGACCTCGGCTTCCTGCCCGTGGTCAAGAAGCTCATGGACATGACCCCCAGCCAGGGACAGCGGCTGCTGTTCTCGGCGACCCTGGACAACGGCGTGGACAAGATCGTCCAGCGCTACCTGTCCAACCCGTTGACGCACTCCGTGGACGACCCGCAGGCAGCGGTGACCACCATGGAGCACCACGTCCTGGTGGTCAACGACCAGACCGTCAAGAAGCAGCTGATCGTGGAGCTCGCCTCCGGCGCCGGCCGCCGGGTCCTCTTCATGCGGACCAAGCACCACGCCCGCAAGCTGGCCAAGACCCTGACCGACGCCGGCATCCCCGCCGTTGACCTGCACGGCAACCTGTCGCAGAACGCCCGCGACCGGAACCTGGCCGAGTTCTCCAACGGTGACGTCCGCGTCCTGGTGGCCACCGACGTGGCCGCCCGCGGCGTGCACGTCGACGACGTCGAACTGGTCATCCACGTGGACCCGCCCACCGAACACAAGGCGTACCTGCACCGCTCCGGCCGCACCGCCCGTGCCGGTTCGGACGGCACGGTGGTCACCCTGACGCTGCCCGAGCAGCAGACCGACGTGAAGAAGCTCATGAAGGCCGCCGGCGTGGACGTCAGCTTCGAGCGGGTCACCGCCAGCTCACCGATCGTTGCCGAACTCGTGGGCGAGATCGCCGAGAAGGTGGACCCGCGCACCCGCGCCGCGCTGCTGGCCGCCAAGGCCCAGAAGCAGGGCGGGGGCACCTCCACGGGCGCCAACGCCGAACGCAAGCGTGCACGCCGCCAGGCTGCGCCGTCCGCCGGTGGCCGTGGCGGCCGCGGTGGCCGCGGCAAGGTCTCGGCCGAGCCGGTCCGCGCCGATGTTCCCCGTGCCGAGCGCCGGGCTGCTGCCTTCGAGGGCCGCACCGAAGCCCGCGCCGCCTTCGACCGGGTGGCTGAGCAGAACGAGGACCGCGCCGTGGCAGCAGCTGCCGCCCGCCGCAATGCCCGCGGCCGCGGAACCGCAGGCACCCACCGCAACGACGTTCCCGCAGCAGGTGGCCGCTCATCGGCCGGCCGCGGATCGGACGGACGTGCAGCAGAGGGCCGCGGCGATTCCCGGATCACCCGCAGCGCCGCTCCCCGCGGCGGCACCGGCCGTCCCGCAGCGGGCGGACGCCCGGCGTCCGGCGGCGGCCAGCGCAGCGGACGCCCCGCCACCGGCCAGCGCGCCGCGGCAGGAAACTCCGGCCAGCGCTCCGCAGGGGCTGCCGGCGGCAGCAAGGCCGTGTGGTCCTCCAACACCGGCGGAACGTCCGGTGGGTCCTATGGTTCGGGCAGCGGCTCTTCCGGCAACGGCGGCTCGGGCCGCCCGGCCCGCTCCGGCCCGCGCCGCGCATCAGCCCCGGCGTCCAACGAGCGCCGCGGCCGCTAGAACTACCTTTTGAGCGGGCCCGCCTTTGAGGTGGGCCCGCTCAGCCGTTTAAGGCGATTTACCAGCCGCGGGCGCGCCACTCTCCGAGGTGCGGCCGCTCCGCACCCAGGGTAGTGGGCTTGCCGTGGCCGGGATGGACGACGGCGGTGTCCGGGTAGGCGTCGAACAACCGCTCCGTGACATCGGACAGGAGCCGGGCGAACCGTTCCGGGTCCTGCTGGGTGTTGCCCACGCCGCCCGGGAAAAGCGAGTCGCCGGAGAAGATGTGCGCAGGCCCGTCCGGGTCCTGGTACACAAACGCGATCGAGCCCGGCGTATGGCCGCGCAGGTGCACCGCCGCCAGCTCAAACCCGTCCACGGCCACCTTGTCCCCGTGCCCAAGCCGCCGGTCCACCGCAACGGGCAGCGCATCGGCGTCGTCCGCCCCGGCGGCGGTGGGCGCCCTGGTTGCTTCCACCAGTTCCCCGAGCGCCCGCACGTGGTCCCAGTGCTGGTGGGTGGTGGCGATCAGGGCGAGGTGCGCCGGTGCGGCGCTGTCCCCGGCGCCATCGGCCAGCAGTTGCCGGATGGCGGGCAGGTCGTCCGCGACATCGATCAGCAGCTGCGCACCGCTCTCCTTGGCAGTCAGCAGATACACGTTGTTGTCCATCGTGCTGACGGAGATGCTGCGGATGGTCAGGGCCGGCAGGTCGTAAAGAAGCGAGTCCATGATCGTCAGCCCAGGGACGGCTGCAGGTCCAGCGGCAGGGAGCTGGAGTAGACCTGTTTGGTTGGCGGCCCGGCCAGGATCTCGTGGAGCGCGCTTTTGCCTTCCGGCGTTGCCCGCCAGGCGGCGTAGTCGTCATGGTCCTGGGTGGTGGCCCAGGTTTCCACCACCAGGATGTGGCAGGGGTCGGCGTCGTCAACCAGTGCCTCGATGCCTTGGTTGCCTGGCCAGGCACGGGTGGCGGCGAGGGTTTCGGACAGGTACTTGGCGGCATCG
>NZ_JARFXU020000022.1:0-80830 GCF_029581595.2 Arthrobacter sp. NQ7
GGTGGCCCAGGTTTCCACCACCAGGATGTGGCAGGGGTCGGCGTCGTCAACCAGTGCCTCGATGCCTTGGTTGCCTGGCCAGGCACGGGTGGCGGCGAGGGTTTCGGACAGGTACTTGGCGGCATCGTCCCGGCGCGCGGGGTCGATCCGGACTTCGAAGTGCACGATGGCAGTCATGGGGCTCCTTGGAGTTGCAGTCGAATACGTGGTTTCTGCTTACAGGGTGACGCGCTATTCGCGCCCCTCGGACACCCACGTGGGATCCGCGGAACGGGAGCCGACGACGGCGTCCGAGGCTGCGTCGAGAACCTCCAGGTGCGCCGGGGTGAGGTCCAGGGCCAGGGCGCCGAGGTTTTCGTCGATCCGTGCGGCCTTGCGGGTGCCCGGGATCGGGACGACCGGCAGTCCGAGCCGGCCGCCCTGGGCCAGCAACCATGCCAAAGCCACCTGCGCGGGCGTCGCATCCAGCTGGTCCGCCACGTTCCGGACCGCGTCCACCACTGCCTGGTTGGCGGCCGCCGCGTCCGGGGCGAAGCGGGGGATGTTCCGCCGGAAGTCCTTGGCGCCCAAGCTCGTGGTATCCACCGTTCCGGTGAGGAAGCCGCGGCCCAGGGGGGAGTAGGGGACGAAACCCGTGCCCAGGCCGGCGGCGGCCGGGACCACGTTGCGCTCCACGTCCCGGCTCCAGATGGACCACTCACTTTGGACGGCGGCGATCGGGTGCACCGCAGCAGCGTCCTGCAGCTCCTGTGCCGTCACCTCGGAGAGGCCCAGGTGCCTGACCTTCCCCTGCTTCACCAGTTCCGCCATGGCGCCCACGGTTTCCTCGATCGGAACCCGGACGTCACGGCGGTGCATGTAGTACAGGTCGATCACGTCGGTGCCCAGCCGCTGCAGGCTGCGTTCCACGGCCTGCCGGACGTACTCCGCGTCGCCCCGGATGTCCGTGTAGCCGTCGGTCGGCGTGCCCACCAGGGCGAACTTGGTGGCCAGCTGGACCTCGTCCCGCCGGTCCTTGAGCAGCTGCGAAATCAGTTCCTCGTTGCTGCCGCCGCCGTAGATGTCCGCGGTGTCGATGAAGCTGACACCGGCGTCCACCGCGTGGTGCAGCGTCCGCAGTGCCTCGGCCGGGTCGACGTCGCCGTACACGGGGGTCAGCGCCATGCCGCCGAAGCCGAGGGGGCTGACGGCCAGGCCATCGCCGAGCTGGACAGTGTTGCCGCGGTCAGTGGGTAGGTGTGCCATGGGTGCTCCTTGTCGTTTCGTGCATGAACTGCGTCGCTGGGTGCCTGTGCCGGACGGTCGGCTACAGCCAGGGGATGATGCGGCCGGCGGCCGCACGGGTGGCCTGGATCAGCCGGGCATTTGCCTCGTCCGGCCCGTTGGCCCAGGCTGCGGCGGCGTCCTGGTCCATCCCGAACGAGACGTGCCGGTCCACCAGGCGCTGCAGCCGGAGCTGCGGCGGGGTTTCAATGAACCAGGTCTCGTCCAGCTGGGCACGCACCTCTTTCCACGGCTCCCGGTCCACCAGCAGGTAATTGCCTTCGGTGATCACCAGCGGGACCTCGGCCGGGACTGCGATGGAGGCTGCCACCGGTTCGTCAAGGGTGCGCCGGAATTCCGGGGCGTACACCACTGCCTCGTCCCGCCGCGCCAGGCGGCGCAACAGCGAAAGGTAGCCGCCGCCGTCGAACGTGTCGATGGCTCCTTTCCGTTGCCGCAGCTCAGTCCCCTCGATGATGGCGTTGCCCAGGTGGAAGCCGTCCATGGGGACCACCACAGCGGTGCCGGGGCTGAACTGTTCCAGGAGCCAGGCGGCCAGCGTGGACTTCCCGGCCCCGGGCGCGCCGGCAATGCCAAGGATGGTCCGGGTACCGGGAGCCAGCCTGCGCCGCAGCGCGTCCACCGCCTGGGCAAGTTCGGGGGAGTCCATGTCCACAGCCTAGTCACTGCTGGGGGCGGGCGCCGGGTCCTTTGCCGGCAACGCCTTCAGGCCCGCCGCGCAGCCCACGATGCCGGCGATGAACAGCAGCTTCAGGACGCTGAACGGCTCCACGCCGGTGGCCATCGCCCAGCCCACGGTCAACGCCGCGCCGATCCCCACCCACACGGCGTAGGCCGTGCCCAGGGGGATGGTCCGGATGGCCATGCCCAGGCCCAGCATGCTCAGGGTTGCGGTGCCGGCGAAGACCAGCGTGGGCAGCGGCCTGGTGAAGCCGTCGGAAAGGCCGAGCGCCGTGGCCCAGACCGCTTCGAGGACCGCGGAGGCCAGCAGGACCAGCCACGGAACTGAACGCCTGATCATCACGCCACCACCTTCAGGCCCACGACGCACATGGCGATGCCGGAGAGCAGCAGGAGGCGCACCGCCGTCGGACGCTCCACCCTGCTGGCCATTGCGTAGGCCGAGGTGAGCACCACTCCGACCCCCACCCATACGGCGTAGGCGGTGCCGGTGGGGATGGTCTGCATGGCGACGGCAAGCCCACCGGTGCTGGCCGCGACGGCTACGAGGAAGAGAAGCGCCGGGCCGGTCCTGCGGGGGCCGGAGGCCTGTGAGGCGCGGTGCAGTGCCGCGGCCCAGACCGCTTCCAGCGCCCCCGAGAGAATGAGGATTAACCAAGACATGACCAGATCCTTTGGCCAGTCTTGTCGCGTGCCGGGTACTGAACCGTCGTCCGGAGGCTCGGGTGCGGAGCCTTGGCTTCCAAGGTAGCAAGGCACGACGGCGGCGAGCCACCCTTGGTGCCCAACCTCACCACCCGCGCTGGGCGAGCAGCCTTTCGACCCGCTCCGGCGCGTAGAGGCTCTCCTCCACCAGCCGGCAGAGGCCCACGGCCGTGGCCTTGCGGCTGTCCGCGGGAACGATCTCCAGGTCCACCAGGGACGGTTCAAAGGCATCCGCAAGGATCTGCTGCCGACAGGCCGCCAGGAAACCGGGCAGGACACCCACCAGCCCGCCCACGGCCACCCGGCCCGGGTTGAGCGTTCCCACCATCGCGGCGAGGGCCCGGCCCAGCACCTTTCCTGCCCCGGCGACGGCGTCCCGTACCTCCTGGTCTTCGGCCGCAGCCTCGACGAACCGGCGCAGCGTCCCGTAGTGCGCGAATTGCGGGGAAGCCAGCAGTGCGCGGCCCGAAGCCACTGCTGCCAGGCAGCCGTCCCTGCCGCAGCGGCACCGGCAGCCGGCGGCCTCCGGAATCCGCACGTGTCCGATATCCCCGGCCGCCCCATGCGCGCCGCGCACCAACGCACCCCGGACAATGATTCCGGAGCCGATTCCCGTGCTGACCTTCACCGCAACAATGGAATCCGTGGGGCCGCGGACCTCGCCCACTGCCATGGACCGTGCATCGTTTTCCAGCAGGACGGGGCAATCGAGCCGCGACTCCAGCGCATCCTGCAGGCTCTGCAGGTCCCAATGGGCAAGGACGGTCCGCTCCAGGCCCAGGCGGTGGAGGGGGTCCACGGGGGCGGGCAGCCCTGCTCCCGCTCCGACCGGCTGCCTGCCGTCGAGCAGCCGCAGCGCCTCGCCGACCACGTGGTCCACCACGGCATCCTGGGCGCTGGCGATGTCCACCGGGATGCGGACGGAGGCCAGCGCCTCCCCGCTGAGGGCGAGCAGGTTGATGCCTGCGTGGGTGTGGCCGATTTCAAGGCACACCACCACTTTGTCCCGGTCGTCGAACCGGAGCGAGCGGGGCGGCCGGCCGCGCTGGCCGCGCAGGGGTGTGGATTCGTAGACGAGGCCTGCGGCGAAGAGGGCATCGAGCCGCTCGTAGAGGGTGGACCGGGCCATTCCCGTCAGTTCAAGCAGGTCTGCCCGGCTGTATCCCGCGGGGTTTGAGCGCAGCAACTGAAGGAGGTGCCCGGCGCTGGTGGCGGGGCCTGCCGGTTGCGGTGCCGGCTCACCCATTAAGGTCCGCTGCTCCGTCATTGGCCCGGTTTCCTCTCCAGGGCGGGCGTGCGGCCGGCAGCCCTGGTCATTGACGTGATTTGCACCACACAATTATGATCGATCATCAGACAAAAAACCTAGCAGCCCTCACCCCAGGAGGCTCTAATGTCCGTTACCGCGCACCACGACGTGAGCCGGCGAGCGTTGCTGAAGGGGGGCCTGACGGTGCTGGCTGCCGGACCGGTGCTGGCAGCCTGCGGGGTCAACACCAGCGGAAGCGGCGGGAAGGGCTCGGTCAGCTTCCTCTCCACACAGTTCGCACCGGTGGAGGAACGCCAAAAGTACGAGGCCACCCTCAAGAAATTCGCGGGGGACATCAGCGTGGCCTACAACCCCGTCGACACGGGCGTCTTCAACACCACCCTGAAGTCCCAGCTCGCCGCCGGAAAGGTCGAAGTGGGGATCGCCGGCGGGCTGCACGGCGACCTGGCCCCCTTCGCTTCGCAGTTGGAGGACCTCAGTTCACTGATGAATGACCTGTCCTCGGCCGGCTACTCCAAGGACGTGGCCGAACTGGCCAAACTGGGCACCGACGTTCCCCGGTACATCCCCTGGATTCAGGCCACGTACGTGCTGGCCATCAACAAGAAGGCGCTGCAGTGGCTTCCCTCCGGAGCGGACGTCAACAAGCTCACCTACGACCAGTACCTGGCGTGGGCCAAGGCCGCCAAAGACGCCAGCGGACGCCCTGTCTTCGGCCTGCCGGCCGGCCCCAAGGGACTGCACCACCGCTTCTACCAGGGCTTCCTGCTGCCGAGCTTCACGGGCGGGCAGATCACTACCTTCCGCAACCCGGATGCCGTGAACGCGTGGACCTACATGCGCGAGCTCTGGGCCAATACAAACCCCGCCTCCACCAACTACGACTTCATGCAGGAGCCCCTGGGCAACGGCGAGGTCCTGGTGGCCTGGGACCACGTGGCGCGGCTGATCAACGCCGTCAAGGACAAACCGGACGACTGGCAGATGGTTCCCGCCCCCTCGGGGCCCAAGGGCAGGGGTTATCTCCTGATTGTCGGCGGCATGGCGGTGCCGAAGGGCTCCCCCGAGAAGGACAAGGCCTTCGAACTCATCAAGGCGCTGTCCAAGCCCGAGGCACAGATTGAGACGCTGAAGTCCAACTCATTCTTCCCGGTGGTGAAAACGGACATCGGCGGAGACCTCCCCGGCGGCGTTGCCCTCGAAGCTAAGGCCGTCAAGGCGCAGCAGGAAGCCTCCGATGCCCTGCTCGCGCTCCCGCCCGTGGGCCTGGGTGACAAGGACCCGCAGGTCTCCCAGCTCTTCAAGAACTGTTTCCAGGAAATCTGTTTGAACAACTCGGACGTCAAGGCCACCCTGGACCGGCAGGGTGCGGAACTGGCCAAGATCATGGACAGCCTCAACGTCCCGTGCTGGGCACCTGACCCCAAGATGTCTCCCTGCAAGGTCGCGTGATGGCCGCCCCGGATGCGCCGGCCGCCGCCAGGCCGCATGTTCCCCCTGCCGGCCCCAAAGCCCGTGCCCCCAGGCGGAAGGGAAACCCGGCGGCACTGCTGCTGATCGCCCCGTCGATCGTGTTCATGACGCTGCTCTTCGGCTGGCCGATGGTCAGCGGCATCCTGCAGGCCTTCGGCGGGCCGGAGGGCCTGACCACCGCCAACTTCTCCCGGATGGTCCAGGACCCTTACTTCTGGTCCTCCGTGGGCAACACGCTGCTGCTCATCGTGGTGATGATTCCCATCCAGTTCGTCCTGGCGCTGGCCATGGCCCTGCTGATCCGGGCCAAGCCGCGGGGGGCGTCTGCCTACTTCTACATCTGGGCCATCCCGCTGGCAGTCAGCGACCTCGCCGCCGGCCTGGTCTGGCTGACAGTGTTCACGGACCGCGGCTACCTCAACTCGCTCCTGGCGTCTGTTGGCATGCAGCCGGTTTCGTGGCTGGCCTATGACAACTACCCGTCCATGTTCGGTGCCGTGCTCATCGCAGAAGTCTGGCGCGCCACATCACTGGTGTTCGTCATCGTCGTGGCCGGGCTGCAGTCCATCCCGAAGGACTATGAGGAGGCGGCCGGTGTTTTCGGCGCCAGCTTCTGGAACCGGCTGTGGCACGTCACCTTGCCGCTGCTGCGCCCCAGCCTCCAGACGGCCTTGATCCTGCGGACCATCCTGGCCTTCCAGACCTTTGCGGTGGCACTCGCCCTCACGGGCCAGAACTTCCCGCTGGTGGTTGGCGAGACGTACCGGTGGTACACCGGGCTGCAGGACCCCAACGTGGCCTCGGCCCTTGCCCTGGTAGTCATGGCCGTGTCCATGGTGACCGCCGTGGGCTACCTGAAACTCCTGAGGGACCAGACGGAGGCGGCGCGATGAGCCACGCCACGACATCAAGGACTGCTGCTGCCGGGGCCCGGCCCGAGCCGGGGGTGGACCGCAGGCCCCTTGCGCGGCAGCGCCGCAACCGGGTGCTGCTGCAGGTGGCCTGCATCCTGATCACCCTGTTCATGGCCGTGCCCATCTACCTGATTGCCCTGGCCGCAATGTCCAGCCGGCAATCGCTGCAGAAGTTTCCGCTCAGCTTCATCCCGGACAACTTCTCCACCGAGACCATGCAGACGTTCCTGCAGTCCACCGGCATCCTGGGCGGCCTCATCAACTCCGTCCAGGTGGGCGTGTTCACCCTGGTGTTGTCGCTCCTGATCGGCGTTCCCGCAGGCTACGCGGTGGCCCGCTTCGCCTTCCGCGGCCGCGAGCCGTACCAGCTGTTCCTCCTGTTCACCCGGGCCCTGCCGATCGTCGTGCTGTCCGTGCCGCTGGCCCAGCTCTTCCTGCAAACGGGGCTGTATGACAGTGTGCCCGCCGTCGTCCTGCTCCACACCGCCCTGGCCCTGCCCACCACCATCCTGATCACCGCCTCGGTGTTCCTGGGCGTGCCCCGGGATGTGGAGGAGGCGGCGCGGATCTTCGGCTGCAGCCCCGTGCAGGCCTTCGTCAAAGTGGTCCTGCCCATGGCCATACCCGGCATCGCGGCCGCTTCCATCTTCACCTTCGTCATGTCCTGGAACGAAGTCCTGGGCGCATCGATCCTGACCCTGAACCAGCGCACCCTTCCCGCCCAGGTCCTTAGCTCCCTCTCCGAATCGCCATTGGCATACCGCTTCGCCGGCGGTTTCCTGCTGGTGGTCCCGGCCCTGGTGTTCATCTTCTTCATGCGCCGCTACCTCACCAACATGTGGGGCTCCACCATCCGCTGATCGCGTCCCAGAGAGGCCGTCCCATGGCTGACATCTCCATCAAGGGCCTGCACAAGACCTACCCGGGCAGCACAGAGCTGGCCACCAACAACGTTTCGCTGGAGGTGGCCGAAGGTGAGTTCATGGTGCTGCTGGGGCCCTCCGGCTGCGGAAAGACAACCCTGCTCCGCATGGTCGCGGGCCTGGACTTCCCGGACCAGGGCAGCATCGCCATCGGCGGCAGGGACGTGACCTACCTGCCGCCGCAGAACCGCAACCTTTCCATGGTGTTCCAGTCCTACGCCGTCTTCCCGCACCGCATGGTCCGGACGAACATCGCGTTCGGGCTGATGATGAAGAAGCTCCCGCGGGAGGAGATCGAACGGAAGGTGGCCTGGGCGGCGGACCTGTTGCAGCTCAGCCCCTACCTGGACCGGTATCCCGCCCAGCTCTCAGGCGGCCAGCGGCAGCGCGTTGCCGTGGCCCGGGCCATCGTCATGGACGCCGACGTGCTGCTCATGGACGAGCCCCTGTCCAACCTTGACGCCCTCCTGCGCCTGGACTTCCGTGCCGAGCTGAAGAAAATCGTCCAGCAGCTCGGTTCCACCACCCTCTATGTCACCCACGACCAGGTGGAGGCAATGAGCCTCTCGGACCGGGTTGCCGTGATGAAGAAGGGCCAGATCGCCCAGCTCGGCCATCCAATTACGGTGTACGAGGAGCCGGCAGACCGCTTTGTGGGCGGTTTCATCGGCTCACCGCCAATGAACTTCCTGGACGGACGCATCACCCCGCAGGGGGCCCTGGAAGTGGGCGGCCAAAGCATCGCGGCACCGGAATTCCTTGCCCGGGCAGCGGCGCGGACGGGTGGCACCCCGGTGATGGTGGGCATCCGGGCAGAGAACATTTCCCTTGCCCAGCCCGGCTCGGAGGGTACCCTCGACGCGGGCGTGGAGGTGGTGGAGCCGCTCGGGCACGCCACGCTGCTGACCGTGGACCTGGGCGGCCAGGCCGTCAAGGTCCAGGTGCCCTCCACGGCGCGGGTGTCGGCGGGCGATACCGTGGGACTGCTCTTTGAGCAAAGCGCCCTGCGCTTCTTTGATACGGAAACCCAACTGGGGCTGACGGCGTGACGGCAGAGGCGGACGCCACCCGCTATCCGGTCCGCGACCTGGCGGACATGGGCCGGCGGGCCAGGGATGTCCTGGCCGCGAATGACCTCGGCACCATGGTCACCGCAGCACCCAACCTCTACCCGCACATGTGGAGCTGGGATGCTGCCTTTGTGGCCACCGGCCTGTCCACCATGAGCGTGGAAAGGGCCCTGCAGGAGCTGGACCACCTGATCGCGGCGCAGTGGAAGAGCGGGATGATTCCGCACATTGTCTTCTCCGATGTGCCCGGCTACTTCCCGGATGTGGAGCGGTGGGGCACCCGCGGGGTCTCCCCCGAAGGCGTCCAGTCGAGCGGTATCTGCCAGCCACCCGTCCATGCCACGCTGCTGCGCCGCATCGTGGAGCGTGCGACGGCGGCCGGCGGCGGGGACGCCCGGCTCGCCGAAGACTTCATCCGGCGCACGTTGCCGCAATGGATCCGCTGGCACGCCTGGCTCCGCGGCAGCCGGGGCGCCGACGGCTCCGGGCTGCTCACCATCTATCACGGCTGGGAGTCCGGGATGGACAACTCGCCCCGGTTCGACGGCCCCTACTCGAGGGTCCGGCCCGGCGACATGGAGCCCTTCGTCCGGATGGACACGCTGAAGGTCACGGACCGGAGCCAGCGCCCCAGTGACGAGGAGTACGCCAGGTACCTCTGGCTGGTGAAGCAGATGGCCGATGTCCGGTTCGACGACGCCCGGCTTCCGGACGTGATGGACTTCCAGGTTAAGGACGTATTCATGTCCGCCATCTTCGCGGCGGCCAACGAGGACCTGGCCGTGCTGGCGGAACACATCGGCCTGCGCGGGGACGCGGCCCGGCTACGGGAATGGGCCCGGGAGTTCCGGGACGGCGTGGATGCCTCCGTCGATGAAGGAACAGGGCTGGCCCGGGACCGGGACGTGCTGACCGGCGAATGGATCGGGCTGCCCACCATGGCCGGGTTCGCTCCGTTGATCTCCACAGCGGACGGGCCCCTGCTGCGGCGCCAACTGGAGATCTTCGAGGGGCCGGACTGGACCGGAGACCCCCGGCTTGCCTTCCCGCTGCCCGCCTCAACTTCCACCACCTACGGGGGCCTCAGGCCACGGCAATACTGGCGCGGGCCCGTCTGGCCCGTCATGAACTGGTACCTGGCGGAATGCCTGCGCAGGCGCGGCGACGACATGCGGTACCGGCGGCTGCGGGAAGCCTCCCTTGCCCAGCTGATGGAAGGCCACTTCGCGGAGTATTACGAGCCGTTCACCGGCGAGCCGCTGGGCAGCATGGACCAGTCCTGGACGGCGGCCGTGGCGCTGGAGTGGCTCGCCGATCCAGGCGGCGGCTGACCGGTGGAGGCCCCGCCGCCGCCCGTTGCCCATCCCGGGCCACCCGTGCGCCTCCTGGTGGCCGGCGCAGGTGCGCGCGGCTCCGCCTACGCCCGGCTCGCGGTTGACACCGGCCATGCCACCATTGTGGGGGTCGCGGAGCCGCGCCGGCTGCTGCGCGAAAGCCTCGCGGCCGAGCTCGGCGTCCCGGACGGAGGGCTGTTCGTGGACTGGCAGGCCATGCTCCGCAACCGGCTGCCGGCCGATGGCGTCATCATCGCCACCCCGGACCGTGAACACGTCGAGCCGTTCGCCGCCGCCGCAGGGCACGGCTATCCGGTCCTCCTGGAGAAGCCGGTGGCCGGGGACGCTGCCGGCTGCGCGGATCTGGCACGGCTGCAGCGGGAATCCGGGATCACTGCAACCGTCTGCCACGTCCTGCGCTACACCCCGCAGACCGTGCTGCTCCGGCAACTCCTGTCCGCCGGCGCCATTGGCCGCGTCATCTCCGTCCAGCACCTGGAGCCTGTCGGGTTCTGGCATTTCGCGCACTCCTATGTCCGCGGGAACTGGCGGCGGGAGGAGGACTCCAGCCCCTTCCTGCTGGCCAAGTGCACGCATGACGTCGACTGGCTCTCCTTTATCATCGGGAGCCGGCCGGTGCGGGTGTCCTCCTTCGGAAGGCTCTCGCATTTCCGGCCGGAGGAGGCACCCGAAGGCGCCTCAGGGCGCTGCACCGGCTGCCCCGCAGAACCCCGCTGCCCCTATTCCGCCCTGCGGATCTATGGACCAGGCCGGCCGCCGGATGGCATCACAGCGGATCCGGCGAGGGCCTACTTTGCCGACGTCGTGGATCCCGGCGGAACCCGGGAATCGTTGTGGCAGGCGCTGGCAACAGGACCCTACGGACGATGCGTCTACTTCGCGGACAACGACGTGGTGGACCACCAGGTGGTGAACATCGACTACCAGGACGGCACCACAGCAGCCTTCACCGCGACGGCCTTCACGGCCGCGGGACCGCGCCGCACCAGGATCTTCGGCAGCCACGGTGAGGTCTCCGTCGAGGCGGGCAGCATCTCGGTCCATGACTTCCTCACCGGAACAACCACTGCTCACCCGGTCCCCGCGACTGCTCCCCGGCTGGCCGGTGAAAAGCATGAAGGGGGCGACAGGGGACTGGTGCAGGCCTGGGTCACGGCCCTCGCCCGGGGTGACTGGTCGGGGGTGGTGTCGGGGCTGGAGGAGTCGCTGGCCAGCCACGCCGTGGTGTTTGCGGCCGAGGAAGCGCGCCGGAAGGATGCGGTGGTACGGGTGGAGGAATTCAGTCCGCGGCCGTGACTGGATCGACCGAGACCACGGCCAGGAAGCCGCGGCCCAGGATCTCGGGAGAGGTGCTGTCCGAGCCTGCCACCGCGTCATACCTGCCCAGTTCCACCAGCTCCGCCCCGCCTTCGCTGGCCACTGCCTGTCCCTGCAGCAGCACCCCCAACTGCCCCTCGAAGAGCGGGTGGGCGCGCTTTTTGGACAGCTCAATGATGGAGGTGTAGCCCTTGCACGCGGCCGTGCGGGTGATGACGTTGAGGTCGCGGATGTCGCCGGTGGGGAGCTTCGCCGCGGTGGCCGCACCGCCATCGAACCGGAAAGGCCGGTACTTTTCCATCGGGTGCTCTGCCCCGTCCACGGTGAGGACCAGCAGTTCACCCTCAATGACCGTCAGCACCCGCTCCATGCCGGGGAAGGCGGAAAAGTCTCCTGCCTTGGCCACGTCTGCGATGCTCACCCGCCAGTTCCAGCCGCCGTCTTCGGATTCCTGGCGGGCGATTTCACGGGTCACCCCGCCGCCGTTGCGCCACGGTTCGGCCTTGAGCTCAGCGAAGCGGATGATCTGCATCAGCCCAGCCTAGTTCCCCTCCGTGGCCGGCATCGCAGATGCGCCCCGGCCCTGCTACTCTCCTCCGGGGGGTCAACACGAAAACAGCCTGAAGGAGCCCGGGAATGTTCGTCAAAGTGTGTGGTCTCAGTACGCCGGAATCGGTGCGCGAGGCAGTGGACGCCGGCGCGGACGCCGTCGGGTTTGTCCTCACCGCCAGCCCGCGCGTGGTCTCGCCGTCGCAGGTGGCATCCCTGCTGTCCGGGGTGCCCGCCGGAGTTTCCCCCATTGCCGTGTTCCGTGACGAGCCCGTGGCAGATGCCCTCGCCATCGCCCGGGCGGCCGGCCTGCAGTGGATCCAGCTTCATGGCACCCGGTCCCGTGCTGACGTGGCAACAGTGCACGACGCCGGCATGAAGCTGGTCAGGGCCATCACCATGGGTGCCGGCCCCGATGAGTTTGAAGACTGGGGCGAGGACCTGCTCCTGATCGACGCGTCCGTGCCCGGCTCGGGCGAGTCCTGGGACTACGCTTCCGTGGCTGCACTGCCGGCGCTGAAAGGCAGGGACTGGCTCCTTGCCGGCGGCCTCGACGCTGCCAATGTGGCCCAGGCCTCAGCGGCAGCACACGCGTGGGGAGTGGACGTGTCCTCTGGTGTCGAGGCCTCCCGCGGCGTGAAGGACCCGGCCAAGATCCGGGCGTTCGTGCATGCCGCAAAGGCGGCCGCAACGGTTTAGCACGGACCCGCCGGCAAGGACGCCGCGGATCAGGGCAGGATCAGGGACATCCCCCACCCATATGCCGCCGGGGTGGGGGCAGAATGGGTGCATGAAGACACTCCTGAACGTCATTTGGCTGGTTTTCGGCGGCTTGTGGCTCGCCCTTGGGTATTTCCTCGCCGGCGTGGTCTGCTGCCTGCTCATCGTCACCATTCCGTGGGGCATTGCCTCGTTCCGCATCGCCGCCTACACCCTGTGGCCCTTTGGCCGCATGGTGGTGGACAAGCCGGGCGGAACCGGTGTCTTCTCCCTGCTGGGAAATGTGATCTGGCTGCTGGTCGCCGGCATCTGGATCGCCATCGGGCACGTGGTCACGGCCTTCGCCATGGCAGTGACCATCATTGGCATCCCCTTGGCCATCGCCAACCTCAAGCTCATCCCGGTTTCCCTGATGCCGCTGGGCAAGCAGATCGTGCCCACCAGCACGCCCTTCGTGAGCAACTACCCCGCCAGGACCTACCGCTAGGCAGATTCCTCCGGATCCAGGGCGCGCAGCACGCAGAACTCGTTCCCGTCCGGGTCCGCCATGACCACCCAGGTGGCCGCTGCGCCCTGGCCAACGGAGATCTGCCGCGCGCCCAGCCCTTCCAGCCGCGCCACTTCGGCGTCCTGGTCCTGGGGCCGCAGGTCCAGGTGGAGGCGGTTCTTGAGTTCCTTCTGCTCCGGGACCCTGAGGAAGAGCAGGTCGGGCAGCCCGCCGTCCCCGGCGCTGCCTGCCGGCGGCTCCAGCACGATCTCGTCGTCCTCTTCATGGGTGCGGCGCCATCCGAGCGCCTGTTCCCAAAAGGCCGCGGGAACGCGGGGGTCGGTCGAATCGATGGCAAGGGCTTGGATGCGCAGGCTCATCGGAGCAGTTTTGCATCCTGTCCCCGCATCCGTAAACCGCCCGCCGCTGACCTGGCCGGCGGACCATCGGCCCATCAGAGCGGACGGAAGGCACCCTCCCGCAGGATGGCCACAGAGTCGCTCTGGTCCAGTTCCGCCGCGATATCCACGTCTTCCGCATAGCCGGCCCCTGCCAGCTCCCGGCCGCTGGAACACTGCTGCAGCATTTCGCGCAGCCGCGGTTCGGCGGACTCGAACACAGCCATCGCTGCCACGGCCTCCGGGGCGTAGCCGTGCCTGCCGTCCCCGGCCTCGTAGCCGCCCCGGCCGGCGGCCACCAGCCCCGCAATGAACGCCCCGGCGCCGATGTGGTCCTCCACGGCTGGCCGCAGCGTACCGTCCGGCCACCGCTCACCGGCGGCAACCACGGCTACTACCGCGTCATCCGCAAGGTTCGCGGCCACCCAGTCGGCCGTCGCGGCGGCGTTCCGCAGGCAGACTGCCGCCACCAGCGGTACTTCCCCGGCCAGCGCCCGGCACAGTTCGGACCCGTTGGGGGAGGGCAGCACCACCCTTCCCAACGATGCAGCATCCCGGAAGCTGGCGGGGGAGAGGCTCAAGCCGCCCCCGCCGCGCGGACCGGCCAGTTGCGCCCGGTGGTGGGCGGCGAAGTCCTCCGCACCCGTATCACGCCACCGGAAGGGGAACACTTCGGCGCCCCGGTCCAGTGCCACGCTGACGCAGGTGCTGAAGGACAGGACGTCCACCACCACCGCCAGGTCGGCACCCGCGGCCACGGTTCCGGCGCCGGCCACGCCCCAGTCCAGCCTGATGGTGAAGGGGAGCTGCCGGTGGGCGGCGTTGGCTGAGTAGGTGTGCCGCGGGCTGGAGCCTGGGGCGTTCACGCCAGTTCGCCGTTCAGGTTCCGGTGCGCGGCATCCAGCCACAGCTCCCGGGCCCGCGGATGGTGGAAGAGCGGGTCAAGTTCCAGCAGGTGCCGCACGACGGCGGCCCGCCCGGCCGCGAAGTCGGCGTCGCCGATGTGCGCGTAGTCTTTCCGCACGGCGGCTACATAGCGGGCGTATTCCTCCGGTCCGCTGCCGAGGATGGAAAGGTCCGCGTCGCAGAGCAGGGCCCCTGCGGCATCGCCCGCTTCCGGCCGGTGGTCCGACGTGACGCGTACCAGCCGGGCCACTTCGGCCACCTCGTCCTCCGGCAGGCCGGCCCCGGCAAGGCCGTGTTCGGCAAGCAGAGCGGACTCCTCTTCATCCCGGCCCGCCGCGCCCCGGTACACGGCGTCATGGAACCAGGCCGCCAGCAGTACGGTCCGGGGCGCCTCTGCCGGTTCGGTGAGCAGGTCCAGTGCCTCCAGGACGGAGAGG
The DNA here is from genome assembly GCF_029581595.2 of Arthrobacter sp. NQ7. NCBI lineage: Bacteria > Bacillati > Actinomycetota > Actinomycetes > Micrococcales > Micrococcaceae > Arthrobacter > Arthrobacter sp. NQ7. Next base: position 14,490 of record NZ_JARFXU020000022.1, read on the forward strand.
AGGTGGGTGCTGCCGTGGTAATGCCGGTGCGGTTCGCTCCACCGGTCCAAAAGGTCCAGGAAGAGGGCGTCGTGGCCGGGCATGACGGCCTCCCACCGGTTCAGGAGCGGGACTTTCAGCGACTTGTTGCGCCGGCGTGCCGGGATGCGCAGTCCGCTGGCGATGAGTTTACGGACCAGCACCCTGGCCTCCACCGAAACCGCCCCGGCCGCCACCAGTTCGTCAAAGCGGCGTTCCGGAACGTCGTAATGGTCGCCGTCGAACGCCCGCTCCGGAATCCCGGCGGCGGCGGCGAAATGGTGCAGCTCCTCCAGCGACGCGTCCGAGACCAGATGCGAAAAATGGGTTCCGTGTGCAGGCCACAGCGGCGGGTCGATGTAGATGGCCATGGAAGGAGTCTAGTGCCGCCCTCCCCGGGAAAGTCTGCTGCGGGCCGGAAGGTGGCGATTGGCAATTACGGAGCAAAACCAGCCGCCGTTCCGCATTTGCGGACTATAGTGAGTTCGTGACCCTTATCCGCGTCTCTGAGGCTGCCCGTTTCCTGGGTGTCAGTGATGACACGATCCGCCGCTGGACCGAGCATGGAACGCTGACCCCGCTCCGTGACGACTCCGGACGGCTCGCCGTGGACGGGTTGGAGCTGGCAGCCCATGCGCAGAAGCTGGCGCAGCTTCCGGATGATCCGAAAAGCGGCAGCAGTTCGGCCCGCAACCGGTTCGTGGGCCTGGTCACCAACGTCATCTCGGACAAGGTGATGGCCCAGGTGGAACTGCAGTGCGGGCCGTTCCGGGTTGTTTCGCTGATGAGCAGCGAAGCGGTACGTGAACTGGGCCTCGAACCGGGCTCGGTGGCCACCGCCGTGGTCAAGGCAACAACGGTCATCATCGAATCCCCGAAGGGACGGGCTGCCGCATGACCCGCCGCGTTTGCATCCCGAAGCCCAGGATCTTCGCAGCCCTGGTTGCCGTGGCCCTTCTCCTGCCGGCAGCCCTCAGCGGGTGCGCCGCGGAGGCCGGCATCGCACCGGACTCCGGCGCCGGCCCCGCGCCGCACGGCACCATCACCGTCTTCGCAGCTGCCTCCCTGAAGGCCACCTTCACCGAGCTCGCCCGCACGTTCGAGACTGGGCATCCGGGCACCACCGTCACGCTGAGTTTCGCCGGCTCCTCCGACCTGGCCAGCCAGATCAGCCAGGGGGCGCCCGCTGATGTCTTCGCCTCGGCAGATGCGGCCACCATGAAGAAGGTGCAAGATGAAGGCCTGGTGGATGGGACGCCGACGGATTTTGCCAGCAACACCCTGGCCATCGCAGTACCGCCGGGCAATCCGGCCGGGGTCGCAGGGCTGAAGGACCTCGCCCGGCCCGGCATCAAGCTGGTCACCTGCGCCAGGCAGGTCCCCTGCGGGGCTGCCACGGCCAAGGCTGCGGACGCGGCAGGTGTGGCGTTGAACCCCGTCAGCGAGGAAAACTCGGTCACCGATGTCCTGGGCAAGGTGGCCTCCGGCGAGGCCGACGCCGGGCTTGTCTACGGCACGGACATCAGCTCTGCCGGAACCCGGGTGGCGGGCATCCCGTTCCCGGAATCCGGAACCGCCGTCAACACCTATGCCATTGCTGCCGTTGCCAACGGCGGGAACAAGGCCACGGCCCGCGCCTTCCGGGACCTGGTCGCCGGTCCAGAAGGGCAAAAGGTCCTCGCCGCCGCCGGGTTCGGGCCCGGCCAGCAATAGTGCCGCGAATGACGGGCGCGGCAGTAGGGTGGGGCCAGGCGCGCACCGGCGGTACATCACGGGTACGTCCCCACAGAACCCGTCCAGCCCCCTTACCGCTTCAGCACACCGGAGGAAACGCATGGCCCACGCCGAGAACAGTGTCATCATCAACCGGCCTGCCCGCGAAGTCTATGACTTCCTTGCTGACGGACTGAACAACCCGGCATGGCGTGACGGGGTGAAGTCCATTTCCCTGCGGGAGGGCGCTCCCGGCCAAGTTGGAGCCATCTACAGCCAAACCCTCGCCGGGCCCAAGGGACGCCCCATCCAGGGCGACTACCGGATCACGGCAGCCCAGCCCGGCCGCCTGCTGGGCTTCGAAGTGGTGGCTGGCCCGGCCCGCCCCACCGGCGAGTACGCCCTCACCGAGGACGCCGGCGGGACCACCGTGCACTTCAGCCTGGATGCCAGGCTGCCGCTCCTGATGCGGGTCCTGGACTCGATGGTCACCCGGACCATGGAATCCGAGGTGGCCCAGCTGTCCCGGCTCAAGCAGGTACTGGAAAACCGTTGAGCCAACGAAACCCCGGGAGGTAGCACCAAATGCGGCAGGCGTATACCGGCATTCCCGGCTGGGTCCGTGCGCTGGCTGCCCTGGCCGCCGTCGTCGTCGTGCTTCCGCTGCTGGCGATGGTGCTCAGGGTGGACTGGGGCCAGTTCATCCCACTGGTCACCTCGGAGCCGTCGCTGACGGCCCTGGGACTGAGCCTTCGCACCTCTGCTGCCAGCACGGCGCTGTGCATCGTGCTGGGCGTCCCGCTGGCCCTGGTGCTTGCCCGGGACACCTTCCGCCTGCAGGGCCTGCTGCGCGCACTGGTGCTCCTGCCGCTGGTGCTTCCACCTGTGGTGGGCGGCATCGCCCTCCTCTACACATTTGGGCGCCAGGGGCTGCTGGGCCAGGCCCTGGACGTGCTGGGGCTGCGCATCGCCTTTTCCACAACGGCGGTGGTGCTGGCGCAGACGTTCGTGGCGCTGCCGTTCCTGGTGGTCAGTCTCGAGGGCGCCCTGCGGACCTCCGGCTCCCGGTACGAGGCCGTCGCGGCCACCCTCGGAGCCCGGCCGGGCACCGTGTTCCGGCGCGTCACGCTGCCGCTCGTCCTGCCCGGGCTGGCCTCCGGTGCCGTGCTTTCCTTCGCCCGCAGCCTGGGCGAATTCGGTGCCACGCTGACCTTCGCGGGCAGCCTCCAGGGGGTGACCCGGACCCTCCCGCTGGAGATCTACCTGCAGCGGGAAACGGACCCGGACGCCGCCGTCGCGCTGTCCCTGGTCCTGGTGGCCGTCGCCGCCGCGGTGGTGGCCCTTGCCTACCGGCGGCCGGCAGCGGGCCGGGCCGGAGCTGGACAGCGGACGACGGCGCCGGCCCCGGCAGGAGGGAACGTTCCGTGACGCTGTCCTTCCAGGCAGCCGTGGCCGGGCGCGGCTTCGACGTTGCCCTGACGGTCCAGCCTGGTGAAACCGTGGCCGTCATGGGACCCAACGGCGCCGGCAAATCGACACTGCTGGCCAGCATCGCCGGCCTGCTCCGGCCGGACAGCGGCGTGGCCGCACTCAATGGCAGCACCCTTTTTGACCTCAGGGACGGCAAGCGCAGCTGGGCACCTCCCCACCAGCGCGGCATAGCCCTGCTCGCGCAGGAACCGCTGCTGTTTCCCCACCTGACCGCAGCGGACAACGTGGCCTTCGGGCCCCGGAGTGCCGGCGTTCCCCGGCGGGAGGCAAACGCCCGGGCCCTGCGCTGGCTCGCAGAGGTGGAAGCAGAACATCTCGCCGGCCGCCGGCCTGCCGAACTGTCCGGCGGCCAGGCCCAGCGGGTAGCCGTTGCCCGCGCGCTCGCCGCCGATCCCGCGCTCCTCCTGCTCGATGAGCCGCTGGCCGCCCTGGACATCCATTCCGCGCCCCTGCTGCGGCGGCTCTTCAAGCGTGTCCTTGCCGGCCGCCAGGCCGTCATCGTCACCCACGACGTCCTGGACGCCCTGATGCTGGCGGACCGTGTGGTCATCCTGGACAACGGCAGGATCGTCGAGGAAGGCCCTACCCGGGCCGTACTGGAACGCCCCCGGAGTTCCTTTGCCGCCGGACTTGCGGGCCTGAACTTCATTCCGGGCATCCTGGACGGCGCCGGGGTGCGGGCCAGCGGGGGCCTGAGGATTGCCGGCCACGAGGAGGACGCGCGCGGCTCCGGGGAACCGGTCCAGGCGGCCCGGCCGGGCGCTGCCGGCGTCGCCGTGTTTCCGCCGTCGGCCGTTTCCGTGTTCCTCAACGACGCCCACGGAAGCCCGCGGAATTCGTTCGCCGTCACCATCACCGACCTGGAACCCCACGGCGACCAGGTCCGCGTCCGCGCCGGCAGCCTGGCCGCGGACATCACCCCTGCAGCTTCCGCCGACCTGGGCCTGGCTCCGGGCATGGCGGTGCACTTCGTGGTCAAGGCCGCAGCCGTGTCCGTGTACGCCACCTGACACACCGGGGCTGCCGGCAGGACCTCTGGCTCTGGACACCCGTTTCGCCGTGGGCAAACATGGCTAGTGGACCTCGCTGTGCAAAGTTGAGCGTAGTAGACTCAACTTAGTCAACCAGCCCCCCGAAAGGAGCTCTCTTTGGACGTCAAGTTCACCACCAAGAGCCAGGAGGCTCTTTCCGCCGCGGCAATGAACGCCTCGACGGCCGGCAACCCGCAGGTGGAGCCCGCCCACCTCCTGAAGGCGCTGATGGACCAGCGGGAGGGTGTCGCCGTCGCGCTCCTCCGCGCCGCCGGCGCCGATCCCGACTCCGTCAGCGTCCAGGCCAGCAGCGCCATCAAGGCATTGCCCGCCACGTCCGGCGGTTCCAGCCAGCAGGCCCAGCTCTCCCGGCCCGCCCTCCAGGCCATCCAGCATGCCAAGGAGGAAGCGGACCGGCTGGGTGACAGCTTCGTGTCCACCGAGGTGCTCCTGGTGGGCCTCTCGGCCGGCAATGATGCCGCCGCCCGCCTGCTGCGCGACGCCGGTGCGTCCCGCGAGGCGCTCCTCGCGGCCCTCCCGGGGGTCCGCGGCGACCGTAAGGTGGACAGCCCCGATCCCGAAAACACCTTCCAGGCCCTCGAAAAGTACGGTACGGACCTCACCGCCATGGCCCGCGCCGGCAAGCTGGACCCGGTGATCGGGCGCGACTCCGAAATCCGGCGCGTGGTCCAGGTCCTGTCCCGGCGCACCAAGAACAACCCGGTGCTGATCGGCGAACCCGGCGTGGGCAAGACGGCTGTGGTGGAAGGGCTGGCCCAGCGCATGGTGGCAGGCGATGTCCCGGAAAGCCTGCGTGGCAAGACCCTCATCTCCCTGGACCTTGGCTCCATGGTGGCCGGCGCGAAGTACCGCGGCGAATTCGAGGAACGGCTGAAGGCGGTCCTCGAGGAAATCAAGGGCTCAGAGGGCCAGATCGTCACCTTCATCGACGAGATCCACACGGTGGTGGGCGCCGGTGCCACCGGTGATTCCTCCATGGATGCGGGCAACATGCTCAAGCCCATGCTGGCCCGCGGCGAGCTGCGGCTGATCGGTGCCACCACCCTGGACGAGTACCGCGAAAACATCGAAAAGGACGCCGCGCTGGAACGCCGCTTCCAGCAGGTCTACGTCGGCGAGCCCAGCGTGGAGGACACCATCGGCATCCTCCGCGGCCTCAAGGAACGCTACGAGGCGCACCACAAGGTGTCCATCGCGGACTCCGCCCTGGTAGCCGCCGCCACGCTGTCCAACCGCTATATCTCCGGCCGCCAGCTTCCGGACAAGGCCATCGACCTGGTGGATGAGGCCGCGTCCCGGCTGCGCATGGAGATCGACTCCGCCCCGGAGGAAATCGACCAGCTGCGCCGGCAGGTGGACCGGCTCACCATGGAGGAACTGGCGCTGGAGGGCGAAACCGACGCCGCCTCGGTGGAACGGCTGGCCGCGCTCCGCGCCGACAAGGCCGACAAGGAAGAGGAGCTCTCGGCGCTGAACGCACGCTGGGAGGCCGAGAAGGCCGGGCTCAACCGGGTGGGTGACCTGAAGGCCAAGCTGGATGAACTGCGCTCCGCGGCCGACAAGGCCCAGCGCGAGGGCGACCTGGAGGCCGCTTCCCGGATCCTGTACGGCGAGATCCCGGCCCTGGAGCGCGAGCTGAACGCCGCCGCCGAGGCGGAGGCCGCCGTGACGGACAAGTCCGCGCAGATGGTGGCCGAGGAAGTGACCGCGGAAGACATTGCCGAAGTGATCTCGGCCTGGACCGGCATCCCCGCCGGCCGGATGCTGCAGGGCGAAAGCCAGAAGCTGCTGCACATGGAGGAGGAACTGGGCAAGCGGCTCATCGGCCAGTCCAAGGCGGTGGCCGCGGTGTCCGACGCTGTCCGGCGCGCCCGGGCCGGCATCAGCGACCCCAACCGGCCCACCGGTTCCTTCCTGTTCCTGGGCCCCACCGGCGTCGGCAAGACCGAACTGGCCAAGGCCCTGGCGGACTTCCTGTTCGACGACGAACGTGCCATGGTGCGCATCGACATGTCGGAGTACGGCGAGAAGCACAGCGTCGCCCGGCTGGTCGGCGCGCCTCCGGGATACGTCGGCTACGAGGAAGGCGGCCAGCTGACCGAGGCCGTCCGCCGTCGTCCGTATTCCGTGGTGCTGCTGGATGAGGTGGAGAAGGCGCACCCCGAGGTGTTCGACATCCTCCTGCAGGTGCTCGACGACGGCCGCCTCACCGACGGGCAGGGCCGCACCGTGGACTTCCGCAACGTCATCCTGGTGCTGACCTCCAACCTGGGCAGCCAGTTCCTGGTGGACCAGTCGCTGGACGCCGAGGCCAAGCGCAACGCCGTGATGGCCACCGTCAACGCGTCCTTCAAGCCGGAGTTCCTGAACCGGCTGGACGAGGTGGTGCTGTTCGACGCCCTGACGGTGGAGGAGCTGGCGCACATCGTGGACCTGCACGTGGCCGAACTGGGGCGCCGGCTGCACGAGCGGCGGCTCACCCTGGATGTCACCGATGGTGCCAAAGCCTGGCTCGCGTTGTCCGGCTACGATCCAGCCTACGGTGCCCGGCCGCTGCGCCGCCTGGTGCAGCGCGAGATCGGCGACCGGCTGGCCAAGGCCATCCTTGCGGGCGAGATCAGCGACGGTGACACCGTCCTGGTGGACACCGCGCCGGACTTCGGCGAACTCACCCAGGGCACCGTGGACACACTGACCGGCAGCCCAAGCTCAGGCCTGTCAGTGCGGCGGAAGGACTAGCCGCGGGGCGTTCCCTTGCAGCCGTGCTGCCCTGGCGGCTTGACCGTCAGGGCAGCACGCTTGCGTTAATCACATTGCCGCGGTCGGCGGTGACATAGCAGTCAACCCTGCGGTCACCCGACTGCCAGCTGGTGCTGCTGGGGAAGCTCCGCTGGTAGTTGAGCTGGAACTGGTTGGCGGCGGCCGTAAGCTTGGCCGCCTGGCAGACCTCCAGCGCCTTGGCCTTGAGTGGCTCCGCGCCCGGATATTCGGCCTTATCGGGGTAGAGGTAGGTGGCCACCAGCTGCGCCGAATGGCCCGTGTCACAAGCCACCACCGTGGAAGCCAGCCCCTGGGGGTCGAAGTCCGTGAAGCAGTCGCCCACCGCGTACGCCGCCGGGGCAACCCCTTCGCGGGGGAGCGGCTGGGGGGTGGCGGGCGGCGTGACGGTGGTCTGCAGGACGCCCGGCGCCGTACTCTTCGCCGAATCGGTCCCGGGGGAGGTATTCAGCCACACGGCAACCCACGCCAGCCCGCCCACGACGGCCAGGATCACGACGACGAACACCGCCTTCCACACCAGCGGCCCCCTGTTGGCGCGCTTCCCGGGTCCGGAATCACTGGGAGGTTGGGACCAGGTGACGGATTCCGGGGCAGGAGCGGGCACAGGGGCGGCCGGGCCAGGGCCGGCGGCCGGGCCGCGGGTGGCGTCCTGTCCGGGACGCTCCGCCGGGACCTGCGGAATGCTTCCGGTCCGCGGCGGCGAGGCAGGTTTCGGCGGGATGTCCTGGTGGTTCACGGGTGTGCATCCTCCTGGGTTTTGGTTCCGCGGCTCGCCAACGGCCAGATAAAAACGGCAGTTCCTGAACGACTCTACCGAAGAAAAATCCCGGAATCCCGCGGTTGGAGGTGCGCCATGGTACCCCACGCCGCGGTTTGGGCGGCCGGGCGGCAAGCAGGGCCAGCCGAAAGCATGTAATCTAGGTGTACGACAAATTGACCAAACATTCCGGGGCCTCACCGATCGCCAAGGTGACCACCTCCGGTCCAAGTACAAAAGGGGGTCACGCCATGGGGCGCGGCCGTCAAAAGGCAAAAGCTACCAAGCAGGCTCGGGACATTAAGTACTACTCCCCGAACACTGATTACTCGGCACTTCAGCGTGAGCTGACGGGCCCAGGCAGTCGTTCAACGAGCCATTATTCGAATGAACCGGTCGAACCGGACTATTCGGCTTATGTGGATAAGTACGCGGATGATTTGGATGACGATGACGACGAGGTTGACACCCGCCGCATCGGTTAGTTGTCGCAAGCCTGCCGTGGCCCGTGGCCCGGCTGTTATGGCGCCAACGCACACCGCTGGACTTCCGGAACCGCTGATGCGGATCCAGGAAGCGTGCGGAACTCCTTTGTGATACCCGCTTCCGGGTGACCGCTTGCTTTGCCGTGCCCGCTGCCGTTCCGTATACCGGTCCGGCAGCGGGCTTTCGGCGCTTTCCTTTCGGTGTTGCCCCAGGGATTCAGCCCCGTTGGTAACGTAACCCCATGACTGTTCGGACCACGTACGCTAGCGGAGAGCCCTGCTGGGCGGATCTGCAGACCCCCGATGTTGCCGCGGCCAAGGATTTTTACGGCACCCTTTTTGGCTGGACCTACCAGGACTTTCCCACCCCGGACGGCCGCAGTTACGCCCAGGCCTTCGCCGGCGGCCAGCTGGTGGCCACCATCGCACCGCAAAGCCCGTTGCAGCTGCAGGCCGGAACCTCCGCGGCGTGGAACATCTATCTGGCAGTTACGGATACTGCGGAGGTGCTGGAGGAAGCCCGGCACGCCGGGGGAACGGTGCAGTTCGGCCCGGAGCAGGTGGGCGACACCGGAGTCCTGGGCTTCCTGACCCCGCCCGGCGGCGGGACCACCGGAATCTGGCAGCCCGGCAGCCACTTCGGAAGCCACCTCTACAACGAACCCGGCGCGCTGGCCTGGGCTGAACTCTTCACGCCTGAGCCGCAGGCCGCCGTCGGCTTCTTCCAGCAGCTTTTCGGCCACGAGGTCACCGAGTACCCCCAGGACGACGGCGGCAGCTACAGCACACTGCTGATCAACGGCAGCGAGGTGGCCGGCATAATCCCTGCCGAGGCGGGCGAGGACGCGGACTGGCAGGTCTACTTTGGCGCCGCGGACATAGCTGCGGCGGCCGCGGCCGCGCTGGCAGGAGGCGGCAGGGTGCTGGTGGAGCCTGACGAGCACCCGTCAGAGGGGTCGCTGGCCACCATCGAGGACCCGCAGGGCGGAATCCTCAACCTGATCCAGGTCAGCTAAAACGCATCGAGTGCTCCGTAGATGTCGTTATCGGGCGTGAAAACGACAACTACGTAGCACTCGATGGAGGGTTTTAGGCGTACGCGTTGACCATCCGGACTGCGCCGCCGTCCACGCCCTTGGCACCCTGGACGTAGTCGGGTCCGGACTTCAGGATGGAATCCGAGTCCTGGGTGACGGTGCCCATGACCCAGGAGGGCAGACCGCGGTCGTTCAGCCGCGCGACGGCGGCATCCGCGGCCTCGGGGGACACGATGGCCACCATGCCCACGCCGAGGTTCAGCGTGCGCTCAAGGTCGGCCAGCGGAACGTTGCCGAGTTCAGACACCAGCTTGAAGATGGCGGGCAATTCCCAGGTGGCGCGGTCCACCGTGGCCACCAGGCCCTGCGGCAGGACCCGGGCCAGGTTGGCGGCCAGCCCACCACCGGTCACGTGGCTGAAGCCGTGGACGGCCGCGCCGGCGTTGACCGGGAAGGTCCGGGCCAGATCCAGGCAGTCAGCTGCGTAGACACGCGTGGGTTCCAGGAGTTCCTCGCCCAGGGTGCGGCCCAGCTCGGAGACCTGGCGGTCCAGGGCCCAGCCGGCGTGGTTGATGACGCGGCGGACCAGGGAGTAGCCGTTGGAGTGCAGCCCGGAGGAGGCCATGCCGATCACGACGTCTCCGGCGCGGACGCGGTCCGGGCCCAGCAGGGCGTCGGCCTCGACAACACCGGTGGCGGCTCCGGCAACGTCGTACTCGTGCTCGCCCAGCAGGCCTGGGTGCTCAGCGGTTTCGCCACCCACCAGGGCGGTGCCGGCCACCGAGCAAGCCGACGCGATGCCACGGACAATGCCGGCGATCCGCTCCGGAACCACCTTGCCGCACGCGATGTAGTCGGTCATGAAGAGCGGTTCGGCGCCCACCACCACGATGTCGTCCACCACCATGCCCACCAGGTCGAACCCGATGGTGTCGTGGATGTCCATGGCCTGGGCAATGGCAACCTTGGTGCCCACGCCATCGGTGGACGTCGCCAGCAGCGGCTTCTTGTAGGTCAGCAGCCGGGAGACGTCGTAAAGGCCGGCAAAGCCGCCCACCCCGCCGATCACCGAGGAGTTGTGGGTTGCCTTGACGGCATCCTTCATGAGCTCGACGGCGCGGTCCCCGGCTTCGACGTCCACGCCGGCGGAGGCGTAGGTGATGCCGGAGTTCTCTGCGGCGGTGTTGGCGGAAGTCATACGGAGTCCTTCTTGTCGGCGCTGGTGGCGGCGTGTACGTCGGGCACGAGGTCGGCTTCGGTCAGCAGGTTCTCGAATTCAGAGTCCGGGCCCGGATCGCAGCCGGTGGCGCCGGCCTTCTCTGCGGGGTCCTCGGTGGCGTCAACTGCCAGGGCGGCCGTTTCGCCGGGGAGCGCGGACGGCGACTTCAGGCCGCCGAGGTCGGTGCGCTCCAGCAGGTTCTTGCCCAGCTTGTCGGCGTCGGGAAGTTTGATGGGGTACTTGCCGGTGAAGCAGGCGGTGCAGAGCCGTTCGCGCGGCTGCCGGGTGGCGCCGATCATGCCGTCCTCGGAGATGTAGGCCAGCGAGTCCGCGCCGATGGCCTGGGAGATCTCTTCGATGGTGGCGCCGTTGGCAATGAGCTCGGCCCGGGAGGCGAAGTCGATGCCGTAGAAGCAGGGCCACTGGACCGGCGGGGAGGAAATCTTTACATGCACGGCGGCGGCCCCGGCCTCCCGGAGCATCCGGACGATGGCGCGCTGGGTGTTGCCGCGCACGATCGAGTCATCCACCACCACAACCCGCTTGCCGCGGATCACGGATTCCAGGGCGTTGAGCTTAAGCCGGATGCCCAGCTGGCGCAGCGTCTGCGACGGCTGGATGAAGGTGCGGCCCACATAGGAGTTCTTGACGAAGCCATGTGCGAACGGGATGCCGGATTCCTCGGCGTAGCCGACGGCCGCGGGCGTGCCGGATTCCGGAACGGGGATGACGATGTCCGCCTGCTGCGTGTTCTCCCGGGCCAGCTGGCGGCCCATCTCCACGCGGGATTCGTAGACGGAACGGCCTGCGATGGCGGCGTCAGGGCGCGCAAGGTAGACGTATTCGAAGACACAGCCCGCAGGCGTGGGCTCGGCGAACCGCTTGGACCGTACGCCGTCCTCGTCAATGGCAATGAATTCGCCCGGCTCGATTTCGCGGATGAAGCTGGCGCCGACGGTGGCCAGGGCGGACTGCTCGGAGGCGACAACCCAGCCGCGTTCCAACCGGCCGAGCACCAGCGGGCGAATACCGAAAGTGTCGCGCGCCGCGTAGAGGGTGCCTTCATCCATGAAGACAAAGCAGAAGCCGCCCTTGATCTTGGGCAGGAGTTCGGTGGCGGTTTCCTCGAGGGTCTTGCCTGGTTCGCCCTCCAGGAGCGCGGTGACCAGGGCGGTGTCCGAGGTGTTGCCCTGCTTCATTTCACCGGTCAGCTGGCCGCCGTTGCGCTCGGTGATCATCGCGTTGAGTTCGGCGGTGTTGGTTAGGTTGCCGTTGTGTGCCAGGGCAACCGTACCGGTGGCGGTCGCGCCGAGGGTGGGCTGCGCGTTGGCCCAGTGGCTGGCTCCGGTTGTGGAGTAGCGGCAGTGGCCAACGGCCAGATGGCCGGTGAGGGTGTTCAGGGTGGTCTCGTCGAAGACCTGGGACACCAGGCCCATGTCCTTATAGACATTGATCCGTTTGCCGTCACTGGTTGCTATGCCAGCCGACTCCTGACCGCGGTGCTGCAATGCATACAGCCCGTAATAGGTTAGTTTTGCTACTTCTTCGCCTGGGGCCCAGACGCCGAAGACGCCGCAAGCGTCCTGCGGGCCTTTTTCGCCGGGGAGAAGATCATGGGAAAGTTTTCCATCGCCGCGTGCCACTGGTCGATTATCTCACGACATGCGCTATGACTTTTCCGGCTGCCGCTTTGTGACCAGCTAGGGCTGGGGGTCGGTGTCCGGTTCAGAGTCGGGGACGGCCTCAACGGTGGCCCGTTCCTGGCGCTTGACGCTGCGGCGGTCCAGGACCAGGGCCAGCGCTGCGCCCAGGATGGCGCCGGCGGCGGCGAACATGACAAGGAAGAAGCCGAAGACCGCGCCCGGGTCGAAGGTGGCGTCGCCCGGCACTGCATAGGCCACCACCGCGGCGGCAACGACGCCCACCAGGCCGCCCAGAATCAGGAAGGGAAGATACTTGGGGGCGCGCCGGACGGTCACTTCCCGCCGCTCGACGGGATGTTCTTCAAAAGACATGACATCCAGCCTACTGCCCTGGTTTTTGCGGACATAACGGGGCAATGTGACGGAGATGGACAGTCTTCCCCCCGCGGAAGCGCGCTGCTGGGGGTACGGGATACACCTCGCCCGACTGCCCTGCAACTGATATATCTATTGACACGAAGTGTGGCCGCTGACATATTGCTACGTAGCGCTATGTGCAATCTGTTGTGTAATACGCAATTGAACGGGAATAGTCGGGTCCAGGGCTGCTTCCTCGGCCAGGCGCGTCAGCTAGATTGGCACACGTCGCCGACTTACCGGACTGCCAAGGTCCAGGAGAGGAACACAAGAACCATGGTGCATAAAGTTCAAGCTGTCGTTGTCCGGGAGAAGAACGCTCCGGTGTCGTTGGAGACGATCCTGGTGCCGGATCCGGGGCCGGGGGAGGCGCTGGTGGACATCCTGACCTGCGGTGTCTGCCACACGGACCTGCATTACAAGCAGGGCGGCATCGGCGATGACTTCCCGTACCTGCTGGGTCATGAGGCCACGGGTGTTGTGAGCGCCGTTGGTCCCGACGTGACGTCCGTGGCGCCCGGGGACAGGGTGATCCTGAACTGGCGTGCGGTCTGTGGCGAGTGCCGGGCGTGTGCCAAGGGCCAGCCGCAGTACTGCTTCAATACGCACAACGCCACGCAGAAGATGACGCTTGAGGACGGCACGGAGCTTTCGCCGGCGCTGGGCATCGGTGCCTTCGCTGAGAAGACCCTGGTTGCTGCCGGGCAGTGCACCAAGGTGGACCCGGACGTTGATGCTGCCGCGGTGGGGCTGTTGGGCTGCGGCATCATGGCCGGCATCGGTGCCGCGATCAACACCGGCGAGGTCAAGCGCGGCGAGTCCGTGGCAGTGATCGGCTGCGGCGGTGTGGGCATCGCCGCGATCGCCGGCGCCAGGCTGGCGGGCGCGACGACGATCATCGCCGTGGACATCGACGACAACAAGATCGGCATGGCCACGTCCCTCGGTGCCACCCACGGCGTGAACTCCCGGCAGGAGGACGCCGTGGAGGCCATCCGCGCCCTCACCGGAGGCCACGGAGCGGACGTGGTGATTGACGCCGTCGGCCGTCCCGAAACGTACAAGCAGGCCTTCTATGCCCGCGACCTTGCCGGCCGCGTGGTCCTGGTCGGCGTCCCGACGCCGGAAATGACACTTGAACTGCCGCTGCTGGACGTCTTTGGCCGCGGCGGGTCGCTGAAGTCCTCCTGGTACGGCGACTGCCTGCCCTCCCGCGACTTCCCCATGCTCGTCTCGCACTACAAGCAGGGCAACCTGGACCTGGACGCGTTCGTCTCCGAGCGCATCAGCATCGACCAGGTGGAAGAAGCCTTCGGCAAGATGCACGAGGGCAAAGTGCTGCGCTCCGTCGTCGAAGTCCAGCCGGCAGGGTCTGCCGCATGAGCGTCACCATCGAGAACCTGGTCACCTCGGGCACGTTCTCGCTCGACGGCGGCACCTGGGACGTGGACAACAACGTCTGGATCGTAGGCAACGACGAGGAATGCCTCATCATCGACGCACCCCACGACGCCGCCGCGATCATCAACCAGGTCCGCAGCCGGAAGGTCAAGGCCATCCTGCTCACCCACGCGCACAACGACCACATCGGCGCCGCCCGCGAAGTCGCCGACGCCCTCGGCGCCCCCATCTACCTGAACGCCGAGGACCTGGTGCTGTGGGAGCAGGTCTACCCCGACGCCAAACCGGACCGCTACCACTCCGATGGCGACGAGTTCCAGGTGGGCGGGGCAACGCTGAAGGCCATCCACACGCCCGGCCACTCGCCGGGGTCCACCTGCTTCTACCTCGAAAGCGAAGGAACGGTCTTCACCGGGGACACACTGTTCAACGGCGGCCCGGGAGCCACCGGGCGGTCCTACAGCGACTACCCCACCATCCTTGCCTCCATCCGCGAACGCCTCCTGACCCTCCCGGCCCAGACCGTGGTCCGCACCGGCCACGGCGACAACACCACCATCGCCGCGGAACAGGAAACCCTGGCGAAGGTCGCGCAGTAACCAGCGGCATATACAGAGAGTTACGTGCCGGAGGAAGGCGCGCCGGGAAGCCCTGGCGCGCCTTTCCTGCAGATTGAAGAATCCATGCCCGTAAGGAAGTTGGAACGATGAAGTTCGGTAAGCAGCCCGCCCCTGTCGCGGATATTAATGAGGACAACCTTGAAGTCCACAAGCCCAAGACCGAGGCCGCCGGCGTCAAGGCGGTCATGGTGGCGCTGGAACGCGCGGTGGCGCAGGCCGGGGTGGCCCGCACCGCGCAGTCGCTGCTGCGGCTGAACCAGCGCGGAGGCTTTGACTGCCCGGGCTGTGCGTGGCCGGAATCGGACAAGAAGCGCAAGGCGGCTGAGTTCTGCGAGAACGGCGCCAAGGCAGTGGCCGAGGAGAACACCCTGCGCACGGTGGGAGCCGAGTTCTGGGCCAAGCATTCCATTGCCGAGCTTTCCACCAAGACCGAGTATTGGCTGGGCAACCAGGGCAGGCTGTCCGAGCCGGTGGTCATCCGGGAGGGCGAGACGCACTACTCGCCGATCTCCTGGGCAGACGCGTTCGAGTTGATCGGTGAGCATATCCGCGCCAGCACCCCTGACCGCTGTGTCTTCTACACCTCCGGGCGCACCGCGAATGAAACGGCGTTCCTGTACCAGCTGTTCGCCCGGTCGATCGGGACGAACAACCTGCCGGACTGCTCCAACATGTGCCACGAGTCCTCCGGCTCGGCACTGAACCCGACGATCGGCATTGGCAAGGGCACGGTGTCCCTGGATGACATCCACGACGCCGAACTGATCTTCGTCGTCGGCCAGAACCCGGGCACCAACCACCCCCGCATGCTGTCGGCGCTGAAGGAGTGCAAGGACAAGGGCGGCAAGGTGGTGGCCGTGAACCCGCTGCCCGAGGCCGGCCTGTTCAACTTCAAGGACCCGCAGACGGTCTCCGGCGTGGTGGGTGGCGGCACGCCCTTGGCCGACGAATACCTGCAGATCAAGGTCGGCGGCGACCTGGCACTGTTCCAGGCGCTGGGCCACCTGCTCCTGCAGGCCGAAGAGCAAAACCCGGGGACCGTCGTCGACCATTCCTTCATCGCCGCGCAGACGGACGGCTTCGACGCCTACCGTGAAGCCCGCCGCAGCCTGGACTGGGACGAGACGGAAAAGGCCACCGGCCTGGACCGTGCCCAGATCGAGAAGGTCGCCGGGATGCTGGTGGCGTCGAAGGCCTCTATTTTCTGCTGGGCGCTGGGCGTGACGCAGCAGCCGCACTCGGTGGACACCATCAAGGAAATGGTCAACGTCCTGCTGCTGCAGGGCAACTTCGGCAAGCCCGGCGCCGGTGCCTGCCCCGTCCGCGGCCACTCCAATGTCCAGGGCGACCGGACCATGGGCATCTGGGAGAAGCCCAGCGAAAAGCTCCTCTCTGCCATCGACGCTGAGTTCGGGATCACGTCCCCGCGGCATCACGGCTACGACGCCGTGGAATCGATGGAAGCCTTCGAACGCGATGAGGTGGACGTGTTCGTGTCCATGGGCGGCAATTTCTCCCTCGCTTGCTCGGACACCGAGGCCCTGGAAGCCGGGATGCAGCGGATCGGGCTGACCGTGCATATTTCCACCAAGCCCAACCGCTCGCACATTGTGCACGGCCGCACTTCGCTGATCCTTCCCACACTGGGCCGGACGGACAAGGACGACAAGCACCCCAAGGGTGCGCAGTTCCTCTCCGTGGAGGACTCCATGTCCGTGGTCCACTCCACGCAGGGGCGCCTCACCCCGGTCTCGGAGCATCTGCTCGCCGAGCCCGTGATCGTGGCCCGGATGGCCGAGGCGACGTTCGGCCCGGACCACTCGGTGGACTGGCGGGCCATGGCCGAGGATTACGACGTGATCCGCGACCACATCGCCCGCGTGCTGCCCGGCTTTGAGGACTTCAACACCCGCGTCCGGACCAAGAACGGCTTCGTGCTGCCGAACCCGCCGCGCGACACCCGGTCCTTCGCCACCGACATCGGCCGGGGCCGGTTCACGGTCAGCCCGCTGGAGTACCTCACCCCGCCGCCCGGGCACCTGGTGCTGCAGACCATCCGCAGCCACGACCAGTACAACACCACCTATTACGGCCTGGACGACCGCTACCGCGGCATCTCCGGCGGCCGCCGCGTGATCCTGATCCACCCCGATGACCTCGCCGAATCCGGCTTCCAGGACCGGGAACTCGTGGACGTGGTCAGCACCTTCCACGGTGTGGACCGACGCGCGGACAAGTTCCGCCTGGTGGCCTACCCCACGGCCAGGGGCTGCGCCGCCGCCTACTTCCCCGAGGCCAACGCACTGGTGCACAAGGAAAACGTGGCCCGCGTGTCCAACACCCCCGGATTCAAAGCCATGTTCGTCCGCTTCGAACCACACAAAGGCGAGGCAGCGGTGTCCGAAGAGTCTGCAGGGGAGCTGGCAGGAACGCCCGCCTAGCCGCGCGAACCCCACCCCTCAACCAGAAGGCCCGCGACGGCGGCACACCGGCCCGCGACGGCGGCACACCGGCCAGCCCGGGTGCCGCCGTTGGCGTCGGGACGGTGCAGTTGTCATGCCGGGGCGTGCAGGAACCGCTCCAAGGCATCCTCCCAAGGGGACCCGCGGTGGCGGACGATGTCAACGGCGCCCGGCCTTACCCCCTTCGGCCAGCGTGGTGGTTCCCAGTCCTGGTGTTCGCTGGGGTAGTGCCGGCCGATGGGTGAGGTCCAGCCGGGTGGTTCGTTTTTGGTTGCGGGGGTGGGTGTCCAGCCGGTGGTGTGGCGTAGTTTGTGGTGTTTTGGGCAGGGTTGTCCCAGGTTGCTGATTCCGGTGGTGCCGCCGTTGGCCCAGGCGAGGAGGTGGTCGGCCTCGTTGTCGAGGGAGTGGTTGCTGCAGCCGGGGAACGGGCACTTGGCGTCGCGCATCCTTAGCCAGGCCCGCATGGCTTTCGTGAGGCGGTAGCTGGTCCTGCCGATCTCCAGCGGCGCCCCGTCCCGCGGGTCCACCAACACCCGGTGGAACGAGCCAGCTCCGTTTGCGATTAGTTCCCTCGCCATGGACGGCGGGACGGGCCCGTACCCGTCCAGCATCGCCGGTTCATCGGCCAGGCCCAGCAACGAGAACACGGGAACCGTGACCAGGACATGGGCCCTTATTGATGTCGGCGGGACATCTGTTTCTTCAACACTGCCCGCCGGGGTACCTCTGGCGTACGTGCGGTCTGATGTGCCGCTGCCCAGGACAGTGGCAGCAAACAGGTCCGCGCGGAGTTGGGTCAGGGTCCGGCGCTCGTCCGTGCCCTGCAGGGCACGGGCGACGCCGGTGAGCCGGTTCCAGCCCGCCACCGCCTGGTCCGCGGGCAGGCACGCGCTAAGCCAGGCCATCCCGTCCCGGTCCGGCCGGAACTCCACCCGCCGCTCCACCACCCCCTGGGCGTGCCGCTTCTCAATCGACTCCGCATGGTGGCGTTCCCGCCATGTCCGCGCCTTGACCCGGAACCGGTGCGCCGGCAACTCCCCCGCCGGGCACCCCCGCGCACCATCCGGTACATCGGGGTCCAGGAAATGCGCTTCCAACGCCGCAGCCCCCGCGGCATCAAGACACGCTGTCTCGTCCGCCATCACCACCGCGTGCTGCCATGAGATCGTCCCGGCCTGCAAAGCCTCCAAGGTCCGTGGCAATGAGGAAACAACGGCGTGCGAGGTGGCCAGGAACGACCCCGCCGCCCGCGGCCCCAACGCCAAAACGCACCCGATCTCGGCGGCGACCGCCATCTCCTGCGCCACCACCGGCGTGTCCGGTCCCGCCACGGCACAAGCAGCCTCCGTGTACGTCACCGCCGCCTTCGCCTTCAACGCCGCGAACCCGGCCTCCACCTCCCGCGCACCAGCCAGAATCTCCAGGCAACCATCCGCCAAACCACCGAGAGGGTCAGCCACAGAAAACGGCACCAACCCGGCCCCATCCAGCTCAGCATTCAGCACCGCAAGGGCCGCCCGGATCTCCCTGAACGCCTTCACCACCGCCGCTGTCCCCATAAACACATCATGACAAGGGGGTACGACATTCAGAGTGGACCGCAGGAGCGGGCACGAAAAAGGTGGTTGGGCCTGCCGGTCTCAAGCAGGCCCAACCACCAGATTTCGACGGCTCAACCGCCGGGCCGGTCAGCCGCGGAGGCGTTCCATCCCCGGATCGAAGAGCGGCTCGGCGGTGACGGTGGCGGCAACGCGCCGGCCGAAGTACTCGATCTCCACGGCGTCCCCTTCGGATACCGACGATGGCAGCCAGGCGTAGGCGATGGGCTTGCCGATGGTGAATCCGTACGCCGCGCTCGTGACGTAACCAGCGGCTTCCCCGGCCACGTACACCGGTTCCTTGCCCAGCACTACGGACGTGCCGTCGTCGACCGTCAGGCAGCGCAGGATCTTCGCCGCCGGCTGTTCGCGGAGCGACGCCAGGGCCTCGGCACCAACAAAGCCGGTCTTGTCCTTGGCCACCGAGAAGCCCAGACCGGCCTGGTAAGGGTGGTGCTCGGACGTCATGTCCGTGCCCCAGAGCCGGTAGCCCTTCTCAAGGCGCATGCTGTTGAAGGCGCCACGGCCGGCGGCGATAATGCCGTGCTCCTGGCCTGCCTCGAACAGCAGGTCCCAGAGCTTGAGCCCGTATTCGGCCGTGGTGTAGAGCTCCCAGCCGAGCTCGCCCACGTAGGAGAGCCGCATGGCCGTGACGGGGATGCCCCCAACGGAAATCTGCTTGGTGCGGAAGTACTTCAGGCCGTCGTTGCTGAGGTCGTCCGTGCTGACCTTTCCGATGACCTCGCGGGCCAGCGGACCCCAGAGCCCGATGCAGCAGGTGCTGCCCGTGATGTCGGTGACGTGGACCCACTGGGCAGGGTCGGCGGCCGACTGCTTCCGGGCTTCCACCCGGAGGTAGTCGAAGTCGACGTTGCTGTTGACGCCGAGCTGGAACTCCTCGTCGGCAAGCCTGGCCACCGTCACATCGCTGCGGATGCCGCCGTCGTCCGCGAGCAGCAGGCAGTAGGTCACCGCGCCCGGCTTTTTGGCGATGTTACCCGTGCTGAGCCGGTGCAGGAGCGCCTGGGCGCCGGGGCCGGCGACGGAGAGGCGCTTCAGCGGCGTCATGTCGAAAAGTCCGACGGCGGTGCGCGTCTTCCACGCTTCGGCGGCGGAAATGGGGGAGTGGAACATGGCGGACCAGTCGTCGCGTTCCGGGGTCCGCCATTCGGCGGGAAGTTCCTCGAGGAGTCCGCGGTTGGCCTCGAACCAGTGCGGGCGTTCCCAGGCGGCAGACTCCAGGAAGAAGGCACCGAGTTCCTTCTGGCGGACGTTGAACGGGCTGACGCGCAGGTCGCGCGGGGATTCCCGTGGCTGCAGCGGGTGCATGACGTCGTAGATCTCCACGAAGTTCTGCTGCGACGTTTCGCTGACGTAGGCGTCGGAGGTCTGCACCTTCTCGAAACGGGTCAGCTCGCAGCCGTGCAGGTCGGTCTGCGGCTGACCGTCGATGATCAACTCTGCCATTGCCTTGGCAACGCCTGCCGAGTGCGTGACCCAGACGGCCTCGGCCACGAAGAAGCCGTCGAGGTCCGGCGCCTCGCCCATCAGCGGGCCGCCGTCGGGGGTGAAGGAGAAGATGCCGTTGAAGCCATCCTGGATCCCGGTGCGGCGCAGTGCCGGCAGCAGGTCCTGGCTGTCCTCCCAGGCGGGCACGAAGTCTTCAAGGGTGAAGTCCAGGCGGGAGGGCATGCGGTGGTCGGACATCTCCCCGGCAGGGACCTTCGGCAGCGCCGACATGTCCACGGGCATCGGCCGGTGCGCGTAGCTGCCGATGCCGATGCGGTCGCCCCACTCGCGGTAGTACAGGTCCTTGTCCTGGTAGCGCAGGATGGGCTTGCTGGCGCCCTTTGGCAGTTCGTTGACGCCCTCGAGTTCGGCGAGGGGGGTGGTGACCACGTACTGGTGGGCGAGCGGCAGCAGCGGTACCTCCAGGCCCACCATCCTGCCCAGCTCACGGCCCCAGAATCCTGCGCAGGACACCACGATGTCTGCGGGGATCAGTCCTGAGGAGGTCTCGACGCCGGTGACCTTGCCGCCCTCCTGGGCGATGCCGGTGACGGTGGTGGAGCCGCGGTAGGTCACGCCCCGTTCGCGCGTGCGCTCGATCAGCAGCTGTACGGCGCGGGCGGCGAGGGCGAGGCCGTCGGTGGGGATCAGCAGGCCGCCCAGGACCTCCCGGCCACCGCTGAGCTTGCCCGTGTTCAGCAACGGATAGATCTTTTCGCATTCGTCCGCGTCAACGATCCGGCTCTCGACGCCCCAGGAGGTCATCACGCCCATTTTGCGCTTGAGGTCCGCCAAGCGCTCCGGAGTGGTTGCCAGTTCCAGGCCGCCCACCTGGTTGAAGCAGGACTGGCCGTCCTTGCTGAGGGCCAGCAGTTTGTTGACGGTATAGGTTGCGAATTCCGTCATGGTCCTGGACGGGTTGTTCTGGAACACCAGGCCCGGGGCGTGCGACGTGGAGCCGCCTGCGAGTTCCAGCGGGCCCTGCTCGACGACGGTGATGTCGGTCCAGCCGCGGCTTGCCAGTTCGTCGGCGAGGTTGGTGCCGACGATGCCGGCTCCGATGATGACGACGCGGGGTGATGCGCTCATAATTCGTGGTTCTCCTGGTTTGGTGCTGGGCTCCGGCGGTCCGGAAGGTTCTGGGCTAGGCGTGTCCGTCCACGGTCAGGCCCGGCGGGAGGCGGGATGCGTCGGTGGATTCGTTGACCAAAGTTCCCCGACCTTGGTACCGGACACCGGCATGACCCTGGGAGATGTTGAGCCGCAGGGCTCCAGTTGGTGCCGGTTCGCTGAGCGGGCAGGCCTGGTGCATTCGGAGTACCTCAGGTTTTCCGGGTTTGCGTTACATTGACAGCGACGCTTCGCTATCAGCAACGCGCATCACTATATGCAACAGGGTGTCGCAGCTCACATGAGATGTCAAGGCTTCGCTCCTTTTGTTGCAAGGTGCTGCAGCCCTGTGTCGGAATACAGAAAAGAGGCCTCCGCCGCTGTAGCGGCGAAGGCCTCTTTTGGGTCGGATCCGGTCACCTGTGCCGTGTGGCCGGGTGGTGCCAAGGGCGGCAGCCACACCATGAATTTGCCAACCGGCAATAATTCGTCCGAGGGCCTTGGCTCTCTGGCTCGAAGTGACCGTCCAGTCCCGGCGTCAGTGGGAAATATTTGTTGAAATCTCGGCCAGGGTGCGCCCCTTCGTCTCAGGCGCGAGCCATTGCGAGAGGACGGCGCCGAGCAATGCGACGACGGCGGCTACGACCATGCTTGGGCCCATGCCGATGTTGCTGATCGCCCACGGCAGGGCGAAGGTGCCGAGTGCGGCGCCGATGCGGCTGAAGGCCGCGGCAAAGCCCATGCCGATGCCGCGCAAGTGTCCGGGGAATACTTCAGCCGGATAGACCTGGGTCAACGTGGTGTAGCCGGCATTGAAGAAGGAGAAGGCGAGGAACAGTGCGAGCACGAGGATCGCCGGTGCGTCTGCCCAGACTCCGATGACCAGCAGGATGCCTGCGCAGAGCCACTGTCCGGGCACCGTGAGGATTCGGCGGCCCAGCTTGTCGATCAGAAGCACGGTGGTGACCACGCCCGCGGCTGCCAGGGCGGACAGGCCGACTCCACCGCCCCAGCCGCCGCCGAAGCCGAATTGGCTGAGCACGTCATCGGCGAAGGTCGCAATTGCGAAGTACGGAGTGACCGCGCAGAACCAAAAACCCGCGGTGAAGAGGGTGGTGCGCCAGTGCTGCTTCGAGAACAGCATTCCGAAGGAGGCGTTCTTGATTTTGGTCCGGCTCTTCGCGGCCTCGGCCTCCTGGACCATCCTCAGATCGATCTCCTCGGTGATGCTCTTGTGCATCTGTGGCGATTCGACGTACTTGTGCGCGATGGCAAGTGCTTCCTCGCGCCGTCCCTTCGTAATGAGCCAGCTCGGTGATTCGGGGAGCCCGAGGCGGGCGACGAACAGAATGAATGCGAGTATCGTGCTCGTGCCGATGACGACGCGCCATGGGGTTCCGGCGTCGTGCAGGAGCGTGCCAATGATGAAGGCCATCATGAAACCGACGTACCAGGCGATCAGGGTCAGGCCGAGCAGTCGCCCGCGCAGTTTTGGCGGGGAGAACTCGGACAGCAACGGGCCGCCGATGGAGTACTCGCCGCCGATCGCGACGCCCATCATGAAACGGATGATGGCCAGCTGGATGATGGCTCCGTCTCCGGTGGTTACGAAGAACTGGGCTGCTGAGGCGATCAGGAACAGGCCCATGTCCACGAGGAACATGGGCTTGCGTCCAAACTTGTCAGTAGCCCAGCCGGCCAGCGGGGAGCCGACGAAGATGCCGGCCAACGGGCCTGCAGCGATCATGCCCAGGGATAGGGCGTCGAGCTGGAGATCTGACCGCATCGGTCCAGTGACGGGGCCGATGATTCCGAGGATGTAGCCGTCGAGGAACATTCCGCCGATGAAGACGGCGACAAGCCGCACCATGAAGCGGCGTTTGAACTTGGAGCTGGTCTCATTGCCAGCCGGTATGGCCGCGCCGGACTCAAGGGATGTTTTTGGCACGGTCCCCAAGTTCCGGCGCTCCGCACTGCTTTGATCGATGGTGCTGCCACCTTTGGTTGTCATAAACAGTTTCCTTTAGTGATTTAACGCCGCCACGTGGACAGTGGCAACGTTGTGCGGCCAATGCGGGAGCGGGGGCTCCCCTCTGGATCGGCCAGCATGAATTCGTTCGTCTGTTTTGGGAACCATCACTGCGCGGAGCCCGGGGACGGGAGTGCAAATGTCCGGAGGAACTCGTTCCGTGATGATCAACAACGTTCGCCTTATGCAACAAAAGAGTGCTCCAGCTCACATCCAAAGTCAAGAGTGTGTCCTGTGAAAGTCGAAGTATGTAGCGTCCTTGCTTAGTGCTTGCGGGCATGCCGAAGGCCCTACCCGGTGGGATAGGGAGACCGGCCAGGTGGGTCGTCCCGAGTGCCTGGCGACGGGGTGGGCAGGGCAAAGCTGTGCGTCAGGCCGGGATGGGGACCCCCTGGCCTGGCCGGACCAGCCGGTCCCGGCCGCTGTAGACGTTCAGGCTGGTCCCGCGATTGAAACCCACCAGTGTCAGGCCGGTTTCGGCTGCGAGGTCGGCCGCCAGGCTTGACGGAGCGCTGACTGCGGAGAGGACCGGAATCCCGGCCAGGGCGGCCTTCTGGACAAGCTCGAACGAGGCCCTGCCCGAGACCTGCAGGACGGTGCCGCGCAGCGGCAGCAGGCCCTCCCGCAGCGCCCAGCCCACTACCTTGTCCACCGCGTTGTGCCGCCCCACATCCTCGCGCAGGCACAGCAGCTCCGGTCTGCCCGTGTCCACCCGGAACAGGCCGGCAGCGTGCACGCCCCCGGTCCGGTCGAACACCGCCTGGGCCTCCCGCAGCCGTTCGGGGAGCGCGGCAAGCACATCCAGGGGTATCTGGACGGGATCCCGGGATGGGTCGAAGTGCTGGGTCTTCCGGACGGCGTCAATGGATTCGGTGCCGCAGATGCCGCAGGAACTTGAGGTGTACACGTTCCGTTTGGTGTCCGGCAGTGCCACGTCGGGGCGGAGCTGGGCATCGACGACATTAAACGTCTGCTCGCCGTCCCTGGTACCGGCGCAGAAGCGCAGGGAAACCAACTCCGATGCGTGACGGACCACCCCTTCAGAGACGAGGAACCCCGCAACAAGGTCGAAGTCATCGCCTGGCGTCCGCATTGTCACAGCGAAGGAGTTGCCGTTGAGGCGGATTTCAAGGGGCTCTTCCGCGGCGAGCACGTCCTCCTTGAAGCGGACGGGATATTCAGTGCCGGTGTCGTCAAGACGGAAGCGGTGGATCTTCCGGCGCTGGGTCATGCGTGCCATGCGGTGTTCCGTCCTTGCATGCCGGGTGTCCCTGCGGTTTCTGGCTGTGCTGCCCAGGGAAGCGGGAGGACGGGAACCGGTTCCCCCGAGTCAACGCCCTGGGGAGGAACGGCCATGACCGCGTCTGCCCAGGCAAGCCCGCGCATCATGCCGGGCCCGGTGTGTTCGACCGGAAATGCAAGGCCGGACAGGAACCGGCAGGGGATCAGGCGTGTCCTCCCCGCGTCCCCGTCGACGTCGCAGCCGGACATCACGAGGTGCATCGGAGGCAGCTGCGCGCCTCCCAGCGAGGCCATCAGGGGTGCGCCCAGGGTGAGGAGTGCCATCATGGCCGCCAGGGGATTGCCCGGCAGGCCAATCACGAACCGGCCGCCCGGAAGCACAGCGAGCACTGCCGGATGACCAGGCCGCATCGCGATGCCGTCCACGAGCAGCCGTCCGCCCAGGGCGTCGATGGCGGCGCGGAAATGGTCCGTGCCGGATTTCCCGGTGCCGCCGGTGGTGATGATGACATCAGGGTGCCCGCCGGAGGGCATCCCCGGGTTTTCCAGGGCATCCAGCCACTCGCCGAACGAATCGCTGATTCGTTGCGGGGCGCTGGCAACACCACCGAGCAGGGAGACCACGCTTCCGAGCTGCGGGCCAAAGGTGTCCCGGACCTCTCCGGGGCCCGGAAGGCCCTGCGTGACCACTTCTGCGCCGGTCAGTACGACGGCGGCGGCGGGCCGGGCGCGGACCTGCACCGAATCGTGCCCTGCCGCCGCGGCCACGGCCACATGTGCTGGATTAAGGACAGTACCGGCAGGAATGAGGACGTCCCCCAACCGGGCTTCCTGCCCGGCGGGGCGGATGTGTTGGCCGCTGCGCGGCTCACCGGCCTTCGCATCGGCACGCAGAGCCAGGACCTGGCTCCCGTTGGGGTCCCGGACAGCCAGGCCGCTTTCCTTGCGGAGGACGGCGTCGGCACCGTGCGGTACCAGGCCGCCGGTGGCAATCACGGCAGCGCTGTTTGCAGGCAGGAATCTGTTGCCTGCAGGCAGGGAGCCGTGCTGGCCGGATCCGGCGAGCAGCCATGGACCTGGCCCGCTAACGGCCCAACCGTCCATTGCGGACGAGGCATAGTGGGGCATGTCCTGGAGTGCTGTGACGTCACGGCACAGTGTGTGGCCAATGGCTTCAACGAGCGGGACTGCCACAGGCGGGAGCGGGCCGGCGGCGCCGAAGGCGAGATGGCGCGCGTCTGACCACGGTATGCACCCCCGTTCCGGGACGCGACCCGGCGCAGCCGTGCTCCTGGAAATGGTGGCTGTCAGTCCATTGGCAGGCATCCGGGCCCCCTCCTTGTTAAGTCACCCGCTTGGTTAGGTCACGGGCATCATGCCGGTTGCGGGGCCCCGTTTTCCGAAAACGGTGCTTCGATGAGGAATACCTCCCCAGGTCTTAGGCCCATCGAAGCACCTTTCACGGAAAACGGGACACCCGTTGGAAACGCTGCGCCCTTCCTAGCCCGCGGCCTCCAGGACCTGGGCTTCCCGGGCCCCTGCCGGCAGCGGCAGGGATGACGCTTGCCGGCGGGCAGCCTCCACGGTGTGAAGGAGCAGCAGCGCAGTGGTCACTGAGCCCACGCCGCCGGGTACCGGCGTGAGCGCCGCTGCCGTCCCGGTGACACTTGCTGCGTCCACGTCACCCACCAGCGAGCCATCGGGAAGGACATTCGTGCCGACGTCGACCACCACGGTTTGCGGGGAGACATCGCTGCCGGCCAGCAGCCCGGCGCGCCCGGCGGCGACCACCACGACGTCGGCCTCTTTCGTGTAGCGTTCCAGCGGGCCCGACCTGGAGTGGCAGACCGTCACAGCCGCGTCCCGTGCCAGCAGCAGGAGGGACAGCGGTTTGCCAACGACGGCGGAACGCCCAACCACCACTACGTTCTTGCCCGCCACGGGGACCTGGTAATGGTCCAGGATTTCGACGACGGAACGCGCGGTCGCGGGCGCAAAGGCCGCCTGCCCCACGGCAAGGCGTCCGAGGCTCAGCGGATTGGCGCCGTCAATGTCCTTTTCCGGGGCGATGAGGCCCACCAGGTTGTCGGTCCGGACACCGGGCGGCAGCGGGGTTTGCAGGATGATGCCGTTCACGGACGGTTCGGCACTCAGGTCCCGCAGGACGCTGGCCAGCACCGGCTCCGTTGCATCATGCCCCAGGTCGATGATGCGGCAGCCCACTCCGGCACGCTCCGCTGCCCGTTCAATGGAACGGACGTACCAGCGCGTGGACTCATCGGCCGTTGCCATGACCACGGCCACCATTGGGCGGACGCCCGCCAGTTCAAGCGAGCGGACCTCCTCCTGGACCTCCTTTTGGAACAAAGAGGCCAAAGGCTTTCCGGAAAGTACTGCGGTGCTCACGCCAGGATCCTCTCCCGCACGCGGGCCGAGAGGGCATCAGCCGCCAGGACCACCTTTTCCTCGATGCCGTCCGTCTGCCGGGCAAGCAGCGCGCGTGCGTCCGGGTCCTTGACCGCCACGACATTGATGTCGATGTTGACGCGCGCCGTGGTGGCCGCTGCGCGGGCGGCATCGGCGGCCGCTGCCACGTCGCTGATGACGTTTGCATTGGCAACGTCGAACAGTTCGGTGGCAAGGTCCACGATGTCGCCCGCAACCCTGACGAGCTGGGCAGGGGTCTCTGCAGCCTGGATGAGCGCGGATTGGATCCCGGCAGCGCGCGCGGCCTTGGACTCATCCGTGCCGGACGGAAGCCTGTAGGCGTCGATAACTGCCTGGAACGCCTGTTCGTCCGCGTCGGCCAGGTGCAGTGCTTCGGTGACAAGGCCGTCTGCTGCCTGGGTAATGCGCTGCACCAGGGGTGCGTGCTCTTCGTACTTGGCGCCGGTGGTGTACCGCGCCACCATGGCCACCAGGGCTGCACCCTGGGCCGCGTGCAGGGCGGCGGCGGCCCCGCCACCCGGCGTCGGCTGCTTGGCGGCCAGCCGGGTGAGGTAGCTGCTGACTGTCTCTGAGCTGATCATGGCCTTACCCGCGAAGCCTGGTCATGGTGGGGTCGTACAGCGGGTCCTGGGTGACCGTGGCGACGATCCGGCGCCCGAAGTACTCAATCTCCACGGAGTCGCCGATCGATACTTCGGCGGGCAGGTATGAGTAGGCGATCGGTTTCCGGACCGTATAGCCGTAGGCGGCGCTGGTCACGTAGCCAACTGCCTGGTCCTTGTAGAACACCGGTTCCTTGCCGAGCACCAGGCTGCGGCCGTCGTCGACCGTGAGGCAGCGCAGGCGCCGTGCGGAGTTCTCCTCGGTGCGGCCTTCCAGGGCCGCCTTTCCGACGAAGTTGTCCTTGGCCATCTTCACCGCGAAGCCCAGGCCGGCCTCGAAGGGGTCGTGCTCGGTGGTCATGTCCGTGCCCCAGGAGCGGTAGCCCTTTTCGAGGCGGAGCGAGCTGAACGCGGCCCGCCCGGCCGCAATGATGCCGAACGGCTGGCCGGCCTTCCACAGTGCATCCCAGAGGCGCTGTCCGTTGTCGGCGCTGGTGTACAGTTCCCAACCCAGCTCACCGACGTAGGACAGGCGCATGGCCGTGACGGGGACGCCGCCGATGACGACGTTCTTGGAGCGGAAGTACTTCAGGCCGTCGTTGGAGAAGTCGTCGCTGCTGACCGCGCCGACGACCTCACGGGCGAGCGGGCCCCACAGGCCGATGCAGCAGGTGCCGCCCGTGGTGTCCCTGACCTGCACCCAGTCGCCGGCGGTTCCGCTTTCGGTCTGGTGTCGTGCGGCGCGTTCGAAGTAGGCGGTGTCGATGTTGCCGTTGGCGCCAAGCTGGAAGGTGTCCTCGGACAGGCGGGCCACCGTGATGTCGCTGCGGACCCCGCCGGCGTGGTCAAGCAGCAGCGTGTAGGTAACGGCGCCGGGCTTCTTGTTCAGGTCCGCGGTGGTGAGTTCCTGCAGCAGCTTCAGGGCACCGGGACCGGAGATTTCGAGGCGCTTGAGGGGCGTCATGTCGTACATCGCGACGGCGGTGCGCGTCTTCCATGCCTCGGCCGCGGCGATGGGGGAGCTGAACATCCCGGACCAGGCGTCACGTGCCGGCGGCTGCCACTCGGCCGGCATGTCCTTGAGGAGGTCGGCGTTGGCTTCGAACCAGTACGGGCGTTCCCAGCCGGCGCCTTCGAGGAAGTAGCCGCCAAGCTCCCGGTGCCGTGCGTGGAAGGGGGATACGCGCAGATTGCGCGGGGACAGCTTGGGCTGCAGCGGGTGCAGGACGTCGTAGATCTCCACGAAGTTCTGCTGCGAGGTTTCGCTGACGTACTCGGGAGTCAGCTGCACGTCCTCGAAGCGGTGGATATCGCAGTCGCCCAGGTCGATGGAGGACTTGCCGTCCACCAGGAGTTCGGCGACGGCACGGGCGATGCCGGCGGAGTGGGTGACCCAGACGGCTTCGGCGACGAAGAAGCCGTCCAGTTCCTTGGACTCGCCAACGAGGGACCCGCCGTCGGGGGTGAAGGAGAAGATGCCGTTGAAGCCGTCCTCAATCTCGCTTTCGCGCAGGGCGGGGAGCAGCTGCTTGGTGGCCTCCCAGGCGGGGAGGAAGTCTTCCACCGTGAAATCCAGCCGGGACGGCATGTTGTGTTCGCTGATTTCGTTCGGCTTGAAGGTGCCGAGCTCGTCCAGGTCCACGGGCATCGGCTTGTGGGCGTAGGAGCCGATGCCGTACCGGTCGCCGTGCTCGCGGTAGTAGAGGTCCTGGTCCTGGTGGCGCAGGATGGGCAGCGAGGCGCCGTTGGGCAGCTCGTTCCGTCCCTGTTGGGCAGGGACGGGGGTGGTCTTGACGTACTGGTGGGCCAGCGGGAGCAGCGGAACGGACATGCCGATCATTTCGCCGATCTTCGCACCCCAGAACCCGGCGCAGGAGACCACGATGTCTGCCGGGATCACGCCGTCGGAAGTCTGGACGCCGGTGACGTGGCGGCCGGACTGTTCGATGCCGGTCACCGTGGTGTTGCCCAGGTACTTCACGCCGGCCGCCTCGGTGCGCTTGATGAGCAGCTGCACTGCCCGAGCCGCGCTGGCGAGGCCATCGCTGGGGACGTGCAGGCCGCCCAGGATGTCCTCTTCGTTAATCAGGGGATACAGCTCCTTGCACTCCGCCGGCGAGAGGATCCTGCCGTCGATGCCCCAGGCAGCGGCGTAACCGAGCTTGCGCTTCAGGTCGGCGAGGCGGGTTTCGGTGGTGGCAACTTCCAGCCCGCCAACCTGGTTGAAGCAGCTGGTTCCGTCCTCGGTCAGGGACAGCAGCTTTTCCACGGTGTACTTGGCGAACAGGGCCATGGACTTGGACGGGTTGGTCTGGAAGACCAGTCCCGGGGCGTGGGAGGTGGAGCCTCCGGGCATGTTGAGCGGTCCCTGGTCAAGGACGGTGATGTTGTTCCAGCCCCGCGTGACGAGTTCATCCGCGAGGTTGGTGCCGACGATGCCGGCTCCGATAATGACAATGCGTGGCGACGATTCCAAGGGGGTTTCTCCTGCTGCTGTGCGGTTTGTGCCTGTGTACGCGCCGGCGCTCACCGGAACACCACGGTGCTGGTCTGGTCCAGCAGCACCCGGTGCTGGCAGTGCCAGCGGACGGCGCGGGAGAGCGCCAGCGCCTCGGCATCCTGGCCCACGGTGGACAGTTGCGCCGGGCCATAGGTGTGGTCCACGCGGATGACTTCCTGCTCGATGATCGGACCCTCGTCCAGGTCCGCCGTGACGTAGTGGGCGGTGGCGCCCACCAGCTTGACGCCGCGGTCGTAGGCCTGGTGGTAGGGGCGTGCGCCCTTGAATCCGGGGAGGAACGAGTGGTGGATGTTGATGGCCCGTCCCTCCAGTGCCCGGCAGAGATCGTCCGAGAGCACCTGCATGTAGCGGGCCAGGACCACCAGGTCGGCGTTGTACTCATCCACCAGCTCGAGGAGCCTGCGCTCGGCGTCGGCCTTCGTGTCAGGGGTAACGGGGACGTAGATGAAGGGCAGCCCCGCGGCTTCCGCCATCGCGCGGTGGGTCTCGTGGTTGGAAACGACCGCTACCAGCTCCCCACCCAGGCTGCCGCCGCGCCAGCGGAAGATGAGGTCGTTCAGGCAGTGGCCGAACTTGGAGACCATCACCAGGACGCGCTGCTTGGTCTCGTCATGGAAGCTGAACTTCATGTCGAACCGGCCGGCAATGGCGGCGAACTCATCTTCAAGAATGGCCGGGGTGAAGTCGGGGGAGCCGGAGAACGCGGTCCGCAGGTGCAGGGTCTCACGCAGGCTGTCGTCGAACTGCTGGTGTTCGTCGATGTTGAAGCCCCGTTCAAAGAGGAACGTGGTCACGGCCTGCATAATCCCTGCCTGTTCCCTGCAGGACAGGGTCAGCACGAACTTCTGCGGCTGCTCTTCCTTGAGCGCCGGCAGGGTGGCGGTTGCTGAGGCTGTTTCAATGAGGGTCATGTCCCTCCTCCTTCTAGATATATTCCAAAACATCGGACTGATATATTAGATTGGATGCCAGCGTATACTGGTCCATAGGCGAGGTCAATAGTTTTCTTTCCGGTTTCCGAAGAAGGGGCTCAAGCATGGCAATCGAAGCTTTGGCGGCGGCGGACGACGCCGGCAGGAAGTCGCTGGCGGACGTCGCCTACGAGGGCATCCGGGACTGGCTGCTGACCCTGGAAATCAAGCCCGGCGAACTCCTGAACGATGAGCTCCTTGCCAAGAGCCTGGGCATGGGGCGGACTCCCGTGCGCGAAGCCCTGAAGCGGCTGGAGCTTGACCGGCTGGTGAAGACCTATCCGCGGCGGGGCACCTTCGCCACCAGGGTGGACGTAACAGACCTTTCCTTCATCTCGGAAATCCGGGCCCAGCTCGAACCCCTCGCGGCCGCGCGGGCAGCGCGGGTGGCCTCCCCGGCGGTCCGGGCGGGGCTGCGTGCCACGCTCGAGCAGGTTGAGGCGTTCGACGTCGCCGCCGCCACCGTGACGGAGACGCTGAAGCTGGATGCCCGCGTGCACCAGGGCATCTACGCCGCCGCTGCCAACCCGCATCTGGAGGACATCCTGATCCGGTATGACAACCTGGCAACGCGGATCTGGTGCATGGTGATCGACCGCCTGCCGGATCTGTCGCACCACGTACGCGAACACCTCGATCTGCTCCGCGCTGTGATCGACGGCGACGAGGAGCGGGCTTCGGAACTCGCCAAAGTCCACGTGAGCGGGTTCGAGCACGCGGTACGCGAGGCGCTCTTCAACGCCTAAGCCTCCTGCGCGAGCCACCTGTTGACTCGGGTGTGACCTGCACCATACTCTGGGTCCAGATTGATATATCAATCAAATATCAGCGTTTCTTAGGAACGGCGATGGCGCCGGCGAACGGAGCAACCAGTGAATTTCCAGGCAACCCTTGAAGCCCCCTTGTGTGCCGCCGGCACCGACCCCGAACAAGGCGGCCAGGACGGCGGCACGGCGAAAAAGCGCCTCGGCCACCGGGCTGACTGGGCGCGGCTGCCCGGCCGCAGCGTCGAAGTGTGGCTGCTGGGGGAGCTCGTGGCCAGTGGGGTGGTGGACCAAGCCGCGGAGGATGGCTCGGTGCTCTGGATAGCCGCCGAGGGCATCAGTACCCGGCGGATCTTCGACAAGTCATCGGGGTACGAGATCTGGGTGTGACCAGCCCCGGCGCCCCCTAAATGACCTGAAATCGCAATAAAAGGCGATGGCCCGGGTGTAAGCGCCCGGGCCACCGCTTTGCTGGGTGTTCTATTGCCGGTTGACTGCTTTCCCGGAGTCCCGGCCGGCACCCAAACACGTGCTGCCTTCGGCGCAAGCCTCCGAACACTCGTGCTTGGTCACGAGTTCGAACTGGCCGCCGCGGTGCTGCTCGACGCCGGTACGGATGGCCCGCTCCACCACTGAGTCCGCCAGCCGACGGCGCAGGGACAACGGGTCCCGCCGCAGGTCCTTGGTGATGGCAAAGCAGAGCAATAGCATGACGACGATAAAGGGCAGGGCGGCCACGATGGTGATCCGCTGCAGGCCGGACAACGCTTCCGAAGGCTCGTCTCCGCCGGCGAGGAGCATGACCGCCGCCACGGCGCCGGTCAGGGCGCCCCAGAAGATGACCAGCGCACGCTTGGGCTCGGAGCTGCCGTTGGAGCTCAGCGACGCCATGATCAGCGATGCGGAATCGGCGCCGGTGATGAAGAAGATCGCCACCAGAACCATGGCAAGGACGATCACGGCCGCAGTCAGCCACGCGGGCAAGGGAAGGTTCTTCACCAGATTGAACAGGGCGCCGTCGAAATCGATGGTTGCCTTGCCGTCAACCACAGTCATGAGCCCGGGCGAACCGGCTTTATCCGCTTCCTGCTGGATTCGGAATGCGGTTCCGCCGAAGATGCCGAACCAGATCACGCTGACGATGCTCGGAACAAGCAGGACGCCTGTGACGAACTGTCGAATGGTGCGGCCGCGGCTGATGCGGGCGATGAACATTCCCACAAAGGGCGTCCAGGAAATCCACCATGCCCAATAGAAGATGGTCCAGCCGGACATCCAGGTGCGCAATGCTTCATCGCCGACGGCTTCCGTGCGGGAAGACATCTCCGCCAGATCGCGGAGGTAGTCACCGATGGCGGAGGGAATGAGGTTAAGGATGAAGAGCGTTGGCCCTGCCACGAACACAACGATGGCCAGCACGACGGCGAGGACCATGTTGATGTTGGACAGCCACTGGATGCCGCGGCTGATGCCGGAGACGGCGGAGGCAACGAAGCATGCTGTCAGGATGGCGACGATTGCCACGAGCACGGGGGTTCCGATTTCACCAGCCCAGCCGTTGGAGGTGAAGCCGCTGCCGATCTGCAGGGCACCCAGGCCCAGGGAGGCGGCGGTGCCGAAAAGGGTGGCAAAGATGGCCAGGATGTTGATGATCTTGCCCACCGGCCCCTCAACAGTCCTGATCCCGAACAGGGAGGTGAAGGCTGCGGAGATCAGCTGCTTGCG
Organism: Arthrobacter sp. NQ7; assembly: GCF_029581595.2. Taxonomy (NCBI): domain Bacteria; kingdom Bacillati; phylum Actinomycetota; class Actinomycetes; order Micrococcales; family Micrococcaceae; genus Arthrobacter; species Arthrobacter sp. NQ7. The sequence continues at coordinate 48,105 of NZ_JARFXU020000022.1, forward strand.
GCCCAGGCGGTAGGTGCCGTAGGCCATGGCGATACCAACGACGGCGTACATGGCCCAGGGGTGGAGGGTCCAGTGGAAGATTGAGGTGGCCATGGCCGTCTGGATGGCGGCGGGAGTGCGGCCGTCGACTGTTCCCGGCGGCGGAGAGATGAAGTGGTACAGCGGCTCGGCAACCCCGTAGAACATCAGGCCGATGCCCATGCCGGCGGCGAACATCATCGCGATCCACGAGACCGTGCGGAATTCAGGTTTCTCACCGTCCTTGCCCAGCGGAATGTTGCCGAACTTGCCCAGCGCCAGCCACAGCACGAAGACGACGAAGAGTGAGGCGAGGACCATGAACAGCCAGCCCGTGTACTCCATCACCCAGTCGAGGGCGTCTTTTGACGTAGCAGCGAGGCTGTCCTTGTCGAGGAAGCCCCATGCAATAAAGGCCACGGCTGTGGCACCCGTGATTCCGAACGTTGCTTTGTCCAGCGTCAGTTTGCGGTTGCGGCGCTGGGAGAGGGCATGCTCTTTCTTGCTGAGCCGCAGTTCCTTAAGGATCTGCTCGTGTTCATTATTGGCATGCGGGGAAGCTGCCCCATCCCCTGGAGCGGTGTCCAACGGTTCGGGGAGAAAGGGCTCCGACGGCGGCACCTTCGGATTAGGAGAAGTCAGTTCACTGTTGATGGCCATGAAAGCGGGTCCTTTGGCTAGTCCATGGGCTTGCGTTTGGTGCTGGTTTCGGCTTGTGCAATCCAGGGAAGAATTGCCGGAAGCCGTACGCCAGCGAGGGCAGGGCCGTGAGCCCCTCGGGGGAGGTGTTCCGCAAAGATCAACAGAGTTCGCGCTAGGCAACAAGAGTGCGGTAGATCACCTTCAAAAGTCAAGGCGGCGTACCGGTGCGGAAAGGTAAAACAAAGGGAAGCAGCCCGGGGATTGAGATCCTCCGGGCTGCTTCCCTTGATGTGGCATTGGGAATGCGTGTCAGCTAAGCCAACCATCCACGACGCTCTGGTGGGAATCCACCCACTTCTTTGCGGCCGCTTCAGGCGTCATGCCGCCTTGGATATCGGTGGCAACCGAGTTCTGGTCCTCGTTGGTCCAGCTAAATGCCTTGGCCAGCTTGGCGGCAGGCGAACCGCTGTCCTCCAGCTTCTTGGACATGATCTTGTTGAGCTTGTAGGTCGGGTAATCGCAGGCAACCTTTTCGGGGTTGGAGTCGCAGCCCTCGGTCCACGCCGGCAGGTTCACCTTCTTCAACGGAACCTCGGAAAGGAACCACTGCGGCTCGTAGAAGTAGCCGAGCAGGGGTGTCTTGTTCTGCTCCGCTGTCCGGAATGACTGGATGAGGGCCGCTTCCGAGCCTGCGAAGACCACCTTGTAGTCCAGGTTCAGGTTCTTCACCAGTGCCTCGTCATTGGTGACGAAGGCGGGGTCGCCATCGAGGACCTGCCCCTTTCCGCCGGACTCCGACGTGGTAAACATCGACGCGTATTTGTTGAGGTTCTGGCCGTCGGTGATGTCCGGGTACTTCTCTGCCATCCATGGCGGGACGTACCAGCCGATGTGCCCTTCGTTTCCTGTTGGGCCGGCATCAACGGCCACCTTTTGGTCGGTGATGTACTGCTTGGTCAGGTCGGCGTGGCCCCAGTTTTCGATGATGAGGTCCACTTCGCCTGAGGCGAAGCCCTGCCAGGAGACCTGCTCATTAAGGTCCTTCTGGACGACGCTGCAGCCGAGGTTGTTTTTCGCCACGTAGCTGTAGACGGCGGCGTCAGCGGTGTAACCGACCCAGGCGTTCATTGCTACGTTCACGGTGCCGCAGGGCGTTCCCGTGGCACCGCCTCCTGCCGCGGCGGCCTGGTTTACCGATGCACCGCCGCAGCCTGCGAGGAGCAGGGCGGCGGCAGCGGCTCCGGCCATTGCCGGCAAGGTGCGTTTTATCAGCCTTTCAGCTTTTTTCATGGTGGGTCTCCTTGTTGGGGCATACAGGACTTCTCGCCTGGGCGCAGGCAAGCTTTCAGGGGGAGTATTTCTGGGCGTAAAAAGGACTGGAAGGCTCACGCAGTGGACTTGGACACTGGGATTCTGCGGGCCGGAGCGGCGGCGGCAGCTTGGGTCATCCTGTCCATCATGATTCCGAGGAACACGATGGCCAGGCCGGCGGCGAGGCCCTTACCGAAAATGGAACTCTGGACGAATCCAGCGACGACGTCGTATCCGAGGCCGCCTGCCCCGACGAGGGCTCCCACTACCACCATGGCCAGGACATAGATCAGCCCTTGGTTGGCAGCGAGCGCCAGGGATTGCCTGGCCATGGGCAGCTGCACCTTGGTGATCACCTGCCACGGTGTCGAACCGCTGGCGATCGCGGACTCGACGACAGTCGGGGAGATCGCCGCGATTCCATCGGCGGTGATCTTGATGGCGACCGGGGCGGCGTAGATGATGCCCGCGATGATCGCAGTGAACCGTGTGGCTCCGAAGAGGCCAAGGAAAGGCACCAGGTAAACGAAGGAGGGCATGGTCTGGCCCGCGTCGAGCAGGGGCCGCATGAGCTGGTCGACGCGGCTGGACCGGCCCATGGCCACGCCAAAGACAATGCCCAAAACCATCACTACGGCGGTGGCAACGAGGGTTCCGGCGAGGGTGACCATGGCGTCACTCCAGAGCCCGAGGTAGATGATGACCCCCATGCAGGCGGTGGTTACGGCAGCGAGCTTCCAGCCGCCCAGTGCGTAGGCCACGATGGCGACCACTGCGACGAGGATGAAGAAGGGCGTGTCGGTAAGCAACGACTGGAAGGGGTTGAGGATGGTGCCGGTAACACCTTCACGCAGGGAAACCGTGAAGAGCGAGACATTCGATTGCAGCCAGTGGCTGGCGGTGTTCACGGCCTGAACGATTACCGGTCCAACGTTAAGGTCCTGGGGAAAAGCTGCTGCCCAAAGCATGGTCCTGGACAACTGCACCATGACCAGGACCACGGCCAGCGCGACCCCGAGGAGTCCGGCGCGGGTCTTGCGGCCCAAACGGCGTTTGCGGGCTGCGCCTGGCTCCGCGCGGCGGCTGGCCGCTGTGGTCACCCGGTCCAGCACGATGGCCAGCAGGACGATGGAGAGGCCGGCATTGACTGCGGTACCAACGTCCAGGGACTGCAGTGCCCGGACCACCGTCTGGCCGAGGCCGGGAGCAGCGATCAGGGCGGCGATGGTCACCATGGACAGGGCGGCCATGGTCCCCTGGTTGATACCCATCACGATCGTCCGGCGCGCCATCGGGAGCTGCAATGTCAGCAGCCGTTGCAGGCCTGTGGTGCCGAGCGAATCGGATGCTTCACGGGTGTTCTCCGGAATGCGGCGAATACCATGCGCGGTCAGGCGGATAACCGGTGGGGCAGCGTAGATCACCGTGGCGATCACTGCCGACGCCGGCCCGATCAGGAAGACCAGGGCAAGCGGGGCAAGGTAGACGAAGGTGGGCAGGGTCTGCATGAAGTCCAGCACGGGGGTGATGACCCCGGCTACCCTCCCGTAGATGCCGGACAGGACGCCGAGCGGGATGCCCACCAGCAGCGTCAGCAGCACGGAAGTAAGAACCAGGGCGAACGTATACGTCGCTTCTACGAACAGGCCTTGAAAACCGAAGAAGACAAAGACCGCAGCCGTCAACAGGGCTACCCGTACATTGCCGACCGCCAACGCGATCCAGGTGAGCAGGCCCACCGTTCCCAGCCAGCCGATTTCCGGAAGACGAAGGCCTGTGGGGGTTGCTGCGAAAGTGGTGGTGAACATGTTCGCCACCGCATCGACGGCGGTCTGAAGTGGTGTGAAGAAGTAGAGGAAAACCGGGTTGTCGGCCCGGTTTGCCGCGACCCAGGCATTGAATTGGTTCAGCGAGCGGTGCAGGTCCGTCAGTTCTGAGGCTGGCAACGCCAGGGTTGCCGTGCCGTTGAGGAGCAGGAATCCCAGGATCCAGAGTGCACCGGCGGCAAGCAGGAGGACTGTCCTTTGGCTGGGCCTGCGGCGCGCTTCAATTAGAACGGGGGCAGGCTGGACCGTTTGCTGTTGTTCGAGGAGAGCAGACATCAGGCCGCCGCTTCTGCCGGTTGCAGCACCGAAAGAATGCTGTCGCGATCGATCTGGCCAGTGATCCTGCCGCCCTCTTCGACAAGGACCGGGCAGGAGGAGTGCATGACAGCCGGGATGGCGTCGCGGATAATCATCCTCGAGTTGAGCACTGCTGCATCCCGGGGCGTGGTGTCGGCAAGCGGTCGAGTGATCCACTTGAGGGTCAAGACGTCGGCGCGGGGGACTTCAGAGACGAAGTCCTCGATATATTTGTCCGCCGGAGATCCTACAAGGTCGTCGCCGGTGCCGCACTGTACTGGCTCTCCGTTGCGCATGATCAGGATGCGGTCTCCGAGCTTCAGCGCCTCCGCGAGGTCGTGGGTCACGAACACCATGGTCTTGCCCATCTCCTTGTGGAGCCGGATGACTTCTGCCTGCATGTCACGCCGGATGAGCGGATCCAAAGCTGAAAAGGGCTCATCGAAGAGGATGGTGTCCGGGTCTCCGGCCAATGCCCGGCCCAAGCCAACCCGCTGCTGCATACCGCCGGACAGTTGGTCCGGGTAGTGCTGTTCATAGCCTTTGAGCCCAACCAGTTCGATGATTTCCCGGGCCTTGGTGTGCCGTTCGTTCTTCGCTGTTCCGCGAATCTGCAGGCCATAGGAGACGTTGTCCAGGACAGTACGGTGCGGCAGCAGCCCGAAGTGCTGGAAGACCATCGACACTTTCCGCCGGCGGAGCTCCCGAAGTTCAGCCACGCCTGCCTGCAGGACATCGTTGCCGTCCACCAGGACCTGTCCGGACGTGGGCTCGATGAGCCTGGTCAGGCAGCGGATCAGGGTGGACTTACCGGACCCGGACAATCCCATGACCACAAAGACTTCTCCTTTTGCGACGTCAAAGCTCAGGTTGCGGACCGCGGCAACGCAACTGGTGCGTTCAAGCAATTCTGCAGAGCTAAGGGCAGATAATTCGCGGTTTCCTGGGATCTTCTCTCCCCCTGGTCCGAAGACCTTCCAAAGGTCGCGAACTGATATGGCGGGGTTATTCATGGCTGTACTCCTGCTTGGGGGGAGGCTGGAACCGCATGCCTGGGTGGGGTGGAAACTTTGCCGGGCGCCGGCGCAGAGGGAATCGCTGTGGCTCAAGGGCCCAATGTCGGGAAACGTTTCGAATTGTGCTTGCAGCACGTAGTCAAAGCGGGGGGTAGGGCAGCCAGGCTGCGATCGACTTTTGCGTTTGGGCTGACGAAGCGAGTTGTGTTAGCAGCAACGCACTTCGTCTTACGCAACAGAGTGATTTACGCCACTCCCATTGTCAAGAGTTCTTTCTTGAAATCGGGAAGTTACGGAATTGGCAGCCACGTCCCTGGGTGCTCCTTGACACTGCTGATAGCATCCGTCAACCTGTTGCATAATGCGCCTGTTGTTGCGCAGCTGAGGAAGGGCAGGCCAGCCGTATCAGTCGCTGGCACAGGGATTTTTTGAGGAGGACTTTTGTCCGTTGAAGTGGTCGGCCAAAGTATGATCCCTGCGCTCACCTGCTCAACTGATGTCGACAAGTGGGTGTCCAGGGCGGACGGGCGGACCAAGGGCTGTTCCATCGGGTGAACAGGCAGGATTTCGGCGCCTGCCAACAGTTCCGGCCCGGGATAGCCTCGACGCCCTGGGCCAGCGGCGGCGGCCTGCTGCCGATTGACGCAGATGACCCCCGGGCCGGGCCCGGGGGTCACCGGCGCTTAGCGCTGGGTGTATCCCATGTTGGCGCTGACCTTGAGGCCGGCTTCCTTGAGGGTTTCCAGCAGCCCCGGAATCTTTTCAGGGTCGAACCGGAAGGCCGGGCCTGAGATGCTGACGGCACCGATCACCGTGCCTTGGTGGTTGTAGACCGGCACTGCCACGGCATTCAGGCCGATCTCGAACTCCTCGCGCACCACGGCGTACCCCTTGGCGGCGACGTCGAGCAGCTGTGCGTCCAGCTCCTTGCGGCTGGTGATGGTGCGGGCAGTGCGGGCGGCAAGGCCCGTTTCCTTCAGGATACGGTCCCGCTCGTCGGCCTCGAGGGCAGCCAGGAGGACTTTTCCGCTTGAGGTTGCATGCAGCGGGGTCAGGCTGCCCACCCAGTCGTAGGTGGCCAGGGTGGACGGGCCCATGGCCTGGTCCACGTTGACGGCGTAGTTGGAGCGCATGACGGCGAGGTTGACGGTTTCCTTGAACTCGTCGGCCAGGCTTTCCAGGACCGGCCGTGCCTCATGGACCAGGCTCAGCCGGCCGGGAATGGAGCTGGCCAGGCGCAGGATCCCGAAGCCGAGCTGGTACTTGCCCCGTTCGCTGTTCTGGTGGACCATCTCGCGGGTCACCAGCGACCCCATCAGCCGGGAGACGGTGGATTTGTGGATCCCCATTTCCTCGGCTATTTCGCTCACGCCCGCATGTCCTTCCCTGGCCAGGATCTCCAGGACTGTCAGGGCGCGCTCCACGGACTGCACGCCGCCGGACTGGCCGCCTTCGGCATCGGTATCGGATTCAGGGTCTCTATTCGAAGCCATACTTCCTGATCCTATGCCGGAAACTGTGACGGCAGTGACATTCGGGTAACGCGCTTGACATCCACGGACCCCCGGGGCGCGCTAGCTGCCGCGGTACGTGGAGTATGCGAACGGGCTCAGGAGCAGGGGCACGTGGTAATGCTCGGGTCCGGTGACTTCGAAGACCAGGTCCACTTCCGGGAAGAAGGTGGCCGTCTGCAGGCCGGCGTAGTACGTGCCGGTGGCGAAGTTCAGCTTGTAGTGCCCGGGTTCCAGCTGCTCCGGCCCCAGGTCCTTCGCCCGGCCGTCGGCGTCGGTGCTGGACGTTGCCAGCTCACGCCAGGTGCCGCGGTCATTCTTCAGGAGGACGACGGCGACCCCGGCCGCCGGGCGTCCGGCGCCGGTGTCGAGGATGTGGGTGGTGACGTGGGAGACGCTCATTCGCTGATCAGTCCTTCGAGCCGCAGGAGGGCAATTTCACGCAGCTGCTGGGCCACGATGCTGTCTTCTTCTTCGGGGGAGTTGGCCAGCCGCTGGTTCAGGGCCTGTAGGATTTCCGGCGCCGTGCGTCCGGCTGCCCGGATGAGGAAGACACGCCCGAACTTCTCCTCGTATTCCCGGTTTCCACGGGCGAGGGCCCCGGCGGCCTCCGCATCCGCCGGGTCCACCCCGGCCTGCTCGGAACGGGACATGGACGCCTCGGTGCTGGCCGCCGTCGGGCGTTCGCCGATCCTTGGGTGGTGGGCCATGGCCGCCTCCACCTCGGCGGGCGTGAACGGGTTGGCGGCCTGGGCGGCGAACGCCAGGAGCTCCCCGCGGCCGGCGAACGGCCTGGCCGCCGCCACTTCCTCGACCCAGCGGGCCACGTCGATGCAGGGCCGGAGGGTGGCGTGGGCGGCGGCCGGGTCCGCGCTGTTGAATTCGGCAAGCTTCATGCTGGTCGTAATCCTTGAAGGTCATGCTGGCATCCACGGTGACGGCTATGCGGGTTGCCGGACAGTCCGGCGCCTGCAGGAATCACCGGCAAGCTTCCGCATCATGGAACTGTTATTTCAGCATACGTAATATTCAAGAGCAGCCCCGGCGTGCTGTCAAGCAAGGACGCAGGGGCTGCGATGTGACCGGCAGCGCCTACCCCTGCGAGGACGTCCTGGACAGCACCCAGGTGTTGGTCCCGTCCTGCCGCTCGAAGGTCACGGTGGTCACCAGGGCCTCGATCAGGGCCAGGCCGCGTCCCGATTCCGCGTCGTCGTCCGGGATGGAGGCGTCCATGGGCCCGAACGGCGGCTTGGCGTAGTAGGCGCTGACCCGGGCCTGCAGCAGCGCCGGCTGCACGGTGGTTTCCACCCCGAGCTCCACCTCCTGCTCACCGGCCGGCTCAGCGTGCTGGACGATGTTCGACGCCGATTCGATGACCGCAGTCGTGAACGTCATCTGGTCCATGACGTCCACCAACGGGACGTCAAGCCAGAGGCTGTCGAGATCGTTGTGGACGGCTTCAATGGCGTCCTCGGCAGCCGGTCCCCGGAAGCTGCGCGAGGCCAGGACCTCAGTCATTGCTGAACGCTGCCTCGGCCGTGGGGTAGGCGGTCAGCACCCTGTCCATGCTGGTCAGTTTCAGCACCATGTTCACCTGTGGCTGCACGGCCGCGATCCGGAGGTCGCCCCCGGCCTGGCGGGCGGCCTTGAGGCAGCCAATCAGGGCGCCGAGGCCCGAGGAGTCCATGAAGGCTGTCTTCTCCAGGTTCACCACGATCCGGCTGGAACCCCCCGCGATCACGTCGGTGACGAATTCACGCAGCTTGGGCGCGGACACCATGTTGAGCCTCCCGTCCGCCTTGACCTCGGCGTACGAGTCTTTGACCTCGTAACTGAACTCCATCAGGATTCCTCTCTGTTTGCAGGTTCTGCGGCCGGTTCGTACCCCTTGTAGAGCACGGCACGGACCAGGATGCTCATGACCACCAGGTCAAAGACCACCCACACGACGTTGACCAGGGTGCCCAGCGGCTCCGCCAGGCCCGTCGCCAGGCGGATGATGCCGACGACGGCGGCCAGCGCCAGCAGCACGGACACCACGATCTGGGGCCGGATGAGGCTCCAGCTGGGTCCGCCGCTCTGGCGTGCCTTGGGGGTGACGGCAAATCCGAGGGGACGGCCGAACCAGACGTTGCGGGCCGCCGTCGTGCACGCTTTGATCCAGGTGGGGAACAGCGCCAGGCTGTACTGCTGGCCGCGCCAGGTGGGGATGCCGCGGCCGGCCACCGCGAACAGCAGCTGGTTGACCACCATGAATGGAATGAAGCGGATGAAGAAGTCCCAGCTCAGGCTGCTGACCGGCAGGATGCCCAGCAGCAGGTAGATGATGGGGGCCGCGAAGTAGATGACCGCGGCGAACCCGCTCAGGTAGGTCCACATGGTGGCGAAGTACATCAGGCGCTGGCCCAGCTTGAGCCCCTTCTGAACCAGCGGGTTTTCGCGCAGCAGCACCTGGATGGTGCCCTGCGCCCAGCGGAGGCGCTGGGTGAGCATGGTCTTCAGGTCCTCCGGCGCCAGGCCGTAGGCCAGGATCTCGTGATGGTAGACGCTCTCCCAGCCCATGGCGTGCATGCGCATGGCCGTGGCCATGTCCTCGGTGACGGAGATGGTGGCCAACGGCATCACGGGCTGTGCCTCGTTGGTTCGTTCCACGGTGAGCGCATCCAGGACTGCCTGCACGGATTCCAGCGCGCCCAGCGGCGACCAGTCGCGCGCGGACATCCGCTGGACGGCGTCGTCCGCCACCACCGGCACGCCGGACTCGCCCACGTGGGCCAGTTCCATGGCGGCGATTTCCTCAAGGTCCGCCTGCAGTGCTGCGACGTCCGCCTGGACCAGGGTCTGGACGGCGGCATCCACCCGGCGGCGGACCCGGTAAGTCACCTCGCTGAGGGGCCGGCCGGCATCCACTTCCTGCTGCGCCTCGCGGGTGGCTGCCTCCACCTCGTCGAGGACCTCCGCCACCAGGGGTGACTCCACATCCGCCGACTTACGGGCCTGCTTGATGGCTGCCCGGGAGGCGGCCAGGGCGCGGCGGATGCTCTTTTCGGTCTCCTTCACGTATCCCACCAGGCCCAGCTGCATCAGGGCCTCGCGGCGGAGGATGGCGTTGGAGCCGCAGAAGAAGGCGGCGTTCCAGCCGTCCTTGCCCTGCTGGATGGGTCCGTAGAACAGGGGTGCCTGGCTGCCCAGGGGATCGCTGTCAGGGACGTTGCTGAAGTACTGCGGGGTCTGGACCAGGGCCACCCGGCGGTTGTTGAAGTAGCCAAGAGTCTTTTCCAGGATGTCCGGCTCGGGGATCTGGTCCGCGTCCAGGATCAGCAGGAACTCGCCGTGGGTGACCATGAGGGCGTTGTTGAGGTTGCCCGCTTTGGCGTGTCGGGGAAGGTCCTTGGTCCAGTCGTCGCTGCGGGTCACATACCCCAGGCCGTGTTGTTCGGCGAGCGCCTTGAGCTCGGGCCGCGCGCCGTCGTCGAGGATCCAGGTGCTGTGGGGGTGCCGGATCTTCTGGGCAGCCAGCGCCGTGGTGAGCACCATGTCCAGGTCCTCGTTGTACGTGGTGATGAAGACGTCAACGGTGGCGTCATGGGGCGGCTGGGGCGCGGCCTTGCGGATCTTCAGTTTCCACACGGTCATGCCGAAGAGCATGACGTCGATGAGGCTGTAGGTTTCGGCGACCACCAGCGGCAGGGCGATCCACCAGGCGTCCCAGTTGAGGGACGCCGCCCAGCGCCATGCAATGTAGTTCAGGCCGGTGAGGACGGTGAGTACCACCACCACCCGGGTCCAGAACCGTGTCATGCCGCCTGCTCCAGGGGCAGGCGGCGCACCACGACCACCGTGACGTCGTCGTCGGCGGTTTCGGCAGGGGCCAGGGCCATGATGGACGTGCTGGCTTCATGTGCCGAGCCGGCCGCCTGGGTTGCGCGCTGCACCGCGTCCGTGAAGTCCTCCACGGATCCGAACACGTCCAGGACGCCGTCGCTGACCACCACCAGGGAATCGCCCGGAGCCAGTTCCAGGTCGGCCTGTGGCCACTGCGTCCCGGGCCAGGCGCCCACGGGCGGTCCTCCGGACGGAAGGCGGTCCGCCGGGCCCACGGGCTGGACGTGCAGCGCCAGGCCATGTCCGGCGTCGACATAGCTGACCTTGCCGGACGCCGCGTCCAGCCGGGCGTGGAACAGCGTCACGAAGGAATTGGAGGAATCGAGGTCCGCGGCGATGGCCTTGCTGGCGGACGCGAACCCGGCATCGAGGTCCTGGCGGAGTCCGGTGGATCGCATCACGGCGCGGACCGTTGCCGCGATCAGCGCCGCGCCCATGCCTTTCCCCATGGCGTCGGCGAATGTCAGGTGGAGCCCGTCGGGCGTCTGGTACCAGTCGTAGAAGTCGCCGCCTACGCTGCGGGACGGGCGGAAGAGGCCGGCCACGTCGTAGCCGTCTACCCGGATGTCCTCCTTGGGAAGGAGGCTTTGCTGGACTTCCGTGGCGCGTTCCAGCTCGCCCCGTGCAGCGGATTCCGCAGCGGCTGAAGGCCTGCGCCGGAACAGGGCATTGATGCGGGACTGCAGTTCGCGGGGGCTGAATGGCTTGCTGATGTACTCATCGGCGCCGTTGTCCAGGCCGGTCAGCTTGTCCAGTTCGTCTGCCCGCGCGGTCAGCATCACGATGAAGGCGTCCGAGAACTCCCGCAGGAGCTTGCACACCTCCAGTCCGTCAAGGTCCGGCAGGTTCAGGTCAAGCGTCACCAGGTCAGGCTTGCGGCGGCGGACCTCCTCCACGCCCGGAAGGCCGGCGCCTGCGTGGGTGACGTCGAAGCCCTGCTTCGCCAGGACGCGGACCAGCAGGCCGCGGATATCCGGATCATCTTCGATGACCACGGCGCGGCGGGTTTCGGGGGGAGAGACCATGACTCTACTTAACCGTATTAACCCGCACAGGGCATGTCGTGGGCTTCACAGTTTTCGGTGACGTCGCTGACAGGACTGTCGCCTCCCCATTCCGGAGTGCGGACGGCCACTCCACGCGGCAGATCTTGCGGAAATCTTGGCGTGCACTTGCCGGGACGTTGAGGAACGCGGACCACACTCGAAGCAACGCAGGAGCGTGCAGGCGGAAAGGCCCGACGACGGGCCGGCCCGCGCGCTGCAAGGTTTGCGGAAAGCGGGGAAGCAACATGGAACAGGTCACGAAGAGGGGAGCGGACAAGGCCAGGGCGCTGCTTCGCCTCTACTTCCACTCACGAAAGGTGCGTGCCGCCGCCAGGGAGCTGGAACAGGCACTGGCGGAATCCCGGGAGGTGTCCAGCTGGCCGGGTGACCGGCTCCAGGTGGGCGCCGACATGTCACGCCACGTGGAAAAGCTGACCCACCGGCTGAAACTCGAAACCGAGGCCCACCACCGGCTGGCAGCCCTCTTCAGGGCTGCGGGCGGAAGGCGTTCCGTACCGGCCCTTTAAGTGCCACACTTAGCAGCAATCGATTGGCTGGGGATAGTCAGGAGATTGCGGTGGGCTTGTTGGCAGGATGGGCATACCTTTTGGCCGGACTGATGACCATGGACGCGCTGCTGTTGGCGCTGTGGGCCATGGAAGTCGACTGGGGCAAGTACTGGCGCCGGAAGTAGCCCGCTGCGCTGGCAGGCACTGGTTCCGGTCCTACCGCAGCTGCAGGCGCATCAGCACCCGGGGAAAGCCGTTGAGCACCGAGGTTGTGTCTGCCGCCTTGGCGAAGCCTGCGTTCTCGAAGAGCTTGCGGGTTCCCACATACGCCATGGTGAGGTCCACCTTGCTGCCGCCGTTGTCCACCGGATAGCCCTCGACGGCGGGTGCCCCGTAGGAGCGGGCCATGTCGACAGCGCCGGCCAGGAGATGATGCGCAATCCCGGTGCCACGGTGGCCCGGGCGGACCCGGAAGCACCACACCGACCACACATCCTGGTTGTCCACGTGCGGGATCCTGCGGTTGCCGGCGAAGCCCGTGTCCGCGCGCGGGTGGACCGCCGCCCACCCAACCGGCTCACCGCCGTCGTAAGCCACCACGCCGGGCGGGGGATCCTGGCCCACCAGCTGCCTGGCCAACTCCCCGCGTTCGCCGCCCCTCAACGCCACGTTCTGCTTGGCCGGGATGCGGTAGCTCAGGCACCAGCAGACGGTGGCATCCGGGCGCTTGGGCCCCACCAGTGCCTTTACGTCGTCGAAGACCGTTGCCGGCCGCACCTCAATCACCATCGCGCGCCCCTAGTCTTCGGGGATCCGGCCGATGCTCCACGCAGCGACCCTGGAGGCATCCACCCTGGTTGCCTCCAGCGGCACCCTGACGCCTCCCGACAGCAGCACAGGAGCCAGGAAATGGATGTACCGGCCATCCCCCGCAGTCGGTGCACGGTCCCGGTCAGCCGCGTCCCCGGGTGCCCCGGATTCCAGGACACCGGCGATGGCCCAGCTGCCGATCCGGACCTGGTCGTTCTGCCGCTGCGTCCACGCCTGTTCGGACACCACCGATCCGGAAACCACCGTCCCGTCAACGACCACCGTGAGTTCCACCGTTGCCTCGGGGCCGGTGTCGAAGACGGAGGACAGCAGCAGCGCCAGGCGCGGATCCATCCTGTCGTCCGGATCTGCCCTCTCCACGTCGTTGGTGACCATGCCCGTCCCCTCCCGTTCCCGTGACATGCTGGATTCCTGTCAGCCCAGTTTCCCCCTGTTCGCCCCGGGTGCCCAGAACTACACTGAAACCCATGACCGGGCAGGAAGCGGGCAAGGCCGCCGCGGCTCCCGATACTGTCGGCACCTCCCTTCGCGGCCCGGCAGAACGTTCCCGCACCTTCACCGGGATCCTGGTCAACACCGCACTGGCCAACATCACCACCAGTTACCTCTGGTTTGCGCTGACGTTCTGGCTGTACCTGGAAACCCGCAACGTGATCGCCACCGGCGTGGTGGGCGGCGCGTACATGCTGTTGATCGCCCTCTCCAGCATCAGCTTCGGCACGTTTGTGGACCGCTGCCGGAAGCTGGCGGTGATGCGCTTCGCGGCCGGCTTTACCCTGGTGATGTTCACACTGGCCGGGGTGATGTTCCTCCTGACCCCCGACGAGGCCCTGCTGGACCTAGGGCGGCCCTGGTTCTGGATTTTCACCCTGGTCATCCTGGTCGGCGCCGTGGTGGAAAACCTGCGGAACATTGCGCTGTCCACCACGGTGACCATCCTCATCGAGCCGGAGCGCCGGGCAAATGCCAACGGGCTGGTGGGAATGGTGCAGGGGCTGATGTTCATCGTCACGTCCCTGCTGTCCGGACTGTCCGTCGGGTTGCTGGGCATGGGCTGGACCATCGCCGTCGCCCTGCTGCTCACGGCGCTCGCGGCAGCGCACCTGCTGACCCTCCGGATGCCCGAGGAGGTGCGGGTTGCGGCAAGCGATGCCAGCGGCGGTTTTGACCTTCGCGGTTCCCTGGCCGCGGTGCTCGCCATTTCGGGGCTGTTCGCCCTGATTGTCTTTTCCACGTTCAACAACTTCATCGGCGGGGTCTATATGGCCCTGATGGATCCGTACGGGCTGGAAATGTTCTCCGTGGAGATGTGGGGCGCCGTCTTTGCCATCGGGTCCACCGGCTTCATCATCGGCGGTGCCCTGATCGGAAAATTCGGGCTCGGCGCCAACCCGTTGCGCACCCTGCTGGCCACCGTGGCGGCCATGGGCGTGCTCGGCGCGGTGTTCACGCTGCGCGAGTGGGCGTGGCTCTACATCCTGGGGATCTGGCTGTACCTGCTGCTGGTCCCCTTCGCCGAGGCAGCGGAGCAGACAGTCATCCAGCGGGTGGTGCCGTTGGAGCGGCAGGGCCGCGTTTTTGGCTTCGCCATGGCGTTTGAGTCCGCGGCGGCACCCGTCACGGCCTTCCTTATCGCCCCGGCCGCGCAATTCTGGATCATTCCTTACGCACGGTCTGCGGACGGGGCCGCTTTCCTCGCGCCGCTGCTGGGCCAGGGCACCTCCCGCGGCATTGCGCTGGTGTTCCTCGTTGCCGGAATCGCGATGATTGCCGCAGCGCTGCTGGCGTTCCTCACGCCGGTCTACCGCAGGGTCTCGGCCTCCTATGCACAGGCGGCTGCGGAGGAGGAGGCACCGGCCGGTTAAGGGCCAGGACGCCCCCGCAAAGGATGCGGAGGCGTCCAGTCATGGAGCAGTGGGGAATCAGAGTCCCAGGGCTTCCTTCAGCTGCGCAACGTGGCCGTCTGCCTGCACCTGGTACTGGGCCAGGGCGACGTTTCCTTCGGGGTCCACCACCACGGTGGAGCGGACGATGCCTTCGTGGATTTCGCCGTTGACCAGTTTCTCGCCCCAGGCGCCGTAGGCCAGGGCAACCGCGTGGTCGGGGTCGGAGAGCAGGGGGAAGGTCAGGGAGAAGTCGCCGCTGAATCCGGCCAGGGCTTCCTGGGCGTCGGGGGAGACACCGACGACTTCGTAGCCCTTGCCCTGCAGGGAGGCGAGGCTGTCGCGGAAGTCGCAGGCCTCGGTGGTGCAGCCGGGGGTGGCGGCCTTGGGGTAGAAGTACACGATGACGTTCTTGCCACGGTAGTCGGCCAAGGAGGTCTCCCGGCCCTGGGCGTCCCGGAGGGTGAATTCAGGAGCCGGGGTGCCGGGCTGAAGCTTGGTGGTCAGGGTGGGGCTCATGGCGTTCCTTTGTAAGACTCGGTCAGTGATGGCCAAACATCAAGTGAAGCGGGTTGGCGCTTAGTGATACAAACCAGCGCGTCATATGCAGTATTCCGCCGGTCCCCGGACGGCGGCGTGCGGACCCGGAACAAACTGGTAGCCGCCGCCGCGCACGGTGGCCACGGCATGGCGCGCGTTGCCCAGTTTCTTGCGGATCCTGCCCACGTACACATCGATGGAGCGGGCCGTTGCGCCGGGGAAATCCAGGGACTCCAGGAATCCCTGCAGCTCCTCGCGGCCCACTGTCCGGGACAGGTGGGTCACCAAATAGCGCAGCACCTTGTATTCGACGCCGGTCAGTGCCACCGGCCTGCCGTCCAGCAGGACGGTGTCGGCGGCGAGGTCCACGGCGACCCTGCTGACGGGGCCGGCCGACGGCGGCAGGCGCGTGCCGCCGTCGTCCTTCGCCAGTGCCGGGCCGGGTGCCTCCGCCGCGGAAGGGGACGGAGAGGAGTCAGCTGCGGCTCCCTCCGCGGCGGACGTGGGGGCTCCGGCGGCAGGCCAGTGGACTTCCGCCTCCGGAGCAGTTTCGAGGGCCCTGGCAAGGACCATGTGGGCGGCGTGGCGCAGGAGCTCGGGGCTGGTTCCGTCCGCCGGGACCACCCACACGGCGAGGCCGCGGGCGGCGGCTTTGCGGGAAACAAATCCCGGCCGGGCCCCCGCCCCCGGATAGTGCGCTTCCACTGCCATGGCGTCTCCCTAGACGCCGCCGCGGCGGATCAGCCTGCCCGTTGGGGTCTGGCCGTCCACTGCGGCGCCGCGGAGGTAGGTCCTGCGCACCACGCCGGACAGGGCCTTGCCGTCGTAGGGCGTGATCGGGTTCTTGTGCTTGAGCTTGGACACGTCCACCACGAAGGCCTCGTCAGGGGCGAAGACAGCGAAGTCGGCGTCGTAGCCCAGCGCCAGCTGGCCCTTGTTGGTCAGGCGCGCCAGGTTGGCGGGCTTCTCCGCCATCCAGGACACCACCTGCTCCAGCGGGATGCCGCGGTGCCGCGCCTCGGTCCAGATCAGGGACAGGCCCAGCTGCAGGGACGAGACGCCGCCCCAGGCCACGGCGAAGTCGCCGTTTTCCAGGTCCTTCAGGTCCAGGGTGGAGGGGGAGTGGTCCGAGACAATGCAGTCGATGGTGCCGTCCAGCAGGCCCTGCCAGAGCAGTTCACGGTTGGACGCTTCCCGGATGGGCGGGCAGCACTTGTAGGCGGTGGCGCCGTCCGGGATTTCCTCCGCCATCAGCGTCAGGTAGTGGGGGCACGTCTCCACGGTGAGCTTGACGCCGTCGCGCTTTGCGCTGGCGATCATGGGCAGCGCGTCCGACGACGACAGGTGCAGGATGTGTGCCCGGGCGCCGGTCCAGCGGGCCCGTTCGATGACCTCGGCGATGGCCTTGTTCTCGGCGCCGCGCGGGCGGGAGGCCAGGAACGTGGAGTAGTGGTCGCCGCCGGGGTGCGGGGCACGGTCGATGGCGTGCGAGTCCTCGGCGTGGACGATCATGAGCGAGTCGAAGGACTTCAGCTCGGCCATGTCCTCCTCCATCTCGTCCGCGTCCAGGTGCGGGAACTCGTCCACGCCGGAGTGCAGGAGGAAGCACTTGAAGCCGAAGACGCCCTCGTCGTGCAGGGGGCGAAGGTCCGCCTTGTTGCCGGGGATGGCGCCGCCCCAGAATCCGACGTCGATGAATGCCTGGTCCTCGGCCACCTCGCGCTTGAGCTTGAGGTTTTCCACGGTGGTGGTGGGCGGGACGGAGTTCAGCGGCATGTCGATAATGGTGGTCACGCCGCCGGCTGCGGCGGCGCGGGTGGCGGAGGCAAAGCCTTCCCACTCGGTGCGGCCGGGCTCGTTGACGTGGACGTGGGTGTCCACCAGGCCGGGCAGCAGGGTTTCGTCGTCGGCGAGCTCGATCACTTCGGCGCCGGCCAGGCCGTTGCCCAGCGGCTCGATTGCCACGATCTTGCCGTTGCGCACGCCGACTTCACGCGGGGCGATGCCGGCGGTGGTCAGGATGCGCCGGCCCCGGATGACGAGGTCAAAACGTTCTTCAGACACGGAGGTCCTCCTTGGTATCGGCGGTGACGGGCCTGTTGGCCGCCAGCCCCGCACTGATCTGGGTGCCCAGCTGCTCCAGCAGCGGCCCTGCCTCTGCTATGCACCTGTCTACATCGGTTTCGAGCGCCGTCAAAGCGTGGATTTCCGCGAACCCGGCGGCAGCGGCCTGCGCGTGGTCCAGGGTGGTCCGGCCGCAGACGGCGACGGCGGGAACCCCCTGGGCGGCGGCGGCACGGGCAACGCCCATGGGCGTCTTGCCCAGCAGGCTTTGCTCGTCCAGGCTGCCTTCGCCCGTGATCACCAGGTCGGCGCCGGCCAGCCGGTCCGCCAGCCCGGTGAATTCCAGGACGACGTCGATGCCCGGCCGCCGCGTCGCGGCCAGGACGGCGATGGCGGCGTAGCCCACGCCGCCGGCTGCCCCGGCTCCGGGAGCCTCGGCGGCCTTCACCGCGCGGAATCCGATTTCCCTGGCCAGGACTTCGGCAAACCTGGCCAGGGCGGCGTCGAGCATGCCGACGTCTTGTGGTGTGGCACCTTTTTGCGGGCCGAAAACCGCTGCGGCGCCCTGGGCGCCCAGCAGCGGGTTGTCGACGTCGGATGCCAGCACAAACCGTGTGTCCACCAGGCGGGGTTCGAAATCGGTGAAGTCGATACTGTGCAGGTTGGCCAGTGCCGCCCCGCCCGGGGGAAGTTCGTTGTTCCTGTTGTCCAGGAACCGGGCGCCGAGCCCCTGCAGGACCCCGGCGCCGCCGTCGGTGTTGGCGCTGCCGCCGACGCCCAGGACAATCCGCCGGCAGCCTGCATCCAGGGCGGCGCGGATCAGCTGGCCCGTGCCCAGGCTGGTGGCCGTGGCGGCGGCCGCCGAATCCGGGCGTCCCTTGCCGGTCCGGGGCATCAGGGCGAGCCCGGAAGCGGTGGCCATTTCGATCACGGCCTCGTGCCCGCGGACCGCGAAGTTGGCCTCCACCGGCTGCCCGGTGGGACCGGTGACCGTTGCCGTCCGGCGGGTGAAGCCGGAGCCGACGGCGGCGTCGAGGGTGCCCTCGCCGCCGTCGGCCACCGGAATCCGGACTACGTCAAGGTTGCCGCCCGCACCGCGCTGCAGGCCCTTTTCCAGGTGGCTGCACACCTCCGGGGCGGACAGCGAGCCTTTGAATTTGTCCGGGGCAATGACCACACGCATGGGTTACGCCTGCAGTGCCAGGATGGCGGTGGGGGCGTCCGCGGCGGTTTCGGCCAGTTCCTCGAACTCGTTCACGGCGTTGATTTCCACGCCCATGGAGATGTTGGTGACCTTTTCCAGGATCACTTCCACCACCACGGGTACCCGGAACTCGCCCATCAGGGCCTTGGCCTTGTCGAACGCGGCAGCCAGGTCGCTGGGATCCTCCACACGGACGGCCTTGCAGCCCAGGCCTTCGGCCACCTTCAGGTGGTCCACGCCGTAGCCGCGGGTGTCCTCGGACAGGTGGGCGCTGTTGATGTTCTCGAACGCCAGGGACACATTCTGCTCCATGTTGAACCCGCGCTGGGACTGGCGGATCAGGCCCAGGTATGAGTTGTTCACCACCACGTGGATGTAGGGGAGGTTGAACTGCGCGCCCACGGCCAGTTCCTCGATCATGAACTGGAAGTCATAGTCGCCGGAGAGGGCCACCACGGTCTGGTCCGGGTTGGAACGGGCAACGCCGAGGGCGGCCGGGGCGGTCCAGCCCAGCGGGCCTGCCTGGCCGGCGTTGATCCACTTGCGCGGACCGAAGACGTGCAGCATCTGGGCGCCGGCGATCTGGGACAGGCCGATGGTGGACACATAGGTGGTGTCGCGGCCGAAGGACTTGTTCATCTCCTCGTACACGCGCTGCGGCTTGATGGGGATGTTCTCGAAGTGCGTCTTGCGGTGCAGGGAGGCCTTGCGGTCCTGGCATTCGGCAACCCAGGCGCTGTAGTCCGGCAGGGAACCTGCCGCAGCCCGTTCCTTGGCGAGCTCAACCAGCCCTGCCAGCGCCGCGCCTGCGTCGGACGCGATGCCCAGGTCCGGCGAGAACACCCGGCCGATCTGCGTGGGCTCGATGTCGATGTGCACGAACTTCCGGCCGGCGGTGTAGGTTTCCAGGCCGCCGGTGTGGCGGTTGGCCCAGCGGTTGCCGATGCCGATCACGAAGTCGCTCTGCAGGTAGTTCTCGTTGCCGTAGCGGTGCGAGGTCTGCAGGCCCACCATGCCGGCCATCAGCTGGTGGTCGTCCGGGATGGTGCCCCAGCCCATCAAGGTGGGGATGACCGGAACGTTGAGGGTCTCGGCTAGTTCCACCAGCAGCGCGGAGGCGCCGGCGTTGATGATGCCGCCGCCGGCCACGATCAGCGGGTGCTTGGCGGCGAGCAGCATGTCCAGGGCTTTTTCCAGCTGCTTGCGGGAGGCCTTGGGCTTCTCAACGGGGAGGGGCTCGTAGGTGTCGATGTCGAATTCGATTTCCGCCATCTGCACGTCGATGGGCAGGTCCAGCAGCACCGGGCCGGGGCGGCCGGAGCGCATCAGCTGGAAGGCCTTCTGGAAGGCGCCGGGAACCTGGCCGGGCTCCAGGATGGTCATGGCCATCTTGGTGACCGGCTTGGCGATGGACTCGATGTCCACAGCCTGGAAGTCTTCCTTGTGCAGCTTGGCCACCGGGGCCTGGCCGGTGATGCAGAGCATGGGGATGGAATCGGCCCAGGCTGCGTACAGGCCGGTGACCATGTCGGTGCCGGCAGGGCCGGAGGTGCCGATGCAGATGCCGATGTTGCCGTCCTTGGCGCGTGAGAAACCGTCGGCCATGTGGCTGGCGCCCTCAACGTGGCGTGCCAGCGTGTGCCGGATGCCGCCGTGGGCGCGCATTGCGGAATAGAGAGGGTTGATGGCGGCGCCTGGCAGGCCGAACGCCTCGATGGCGCCTTCCTTTTCCAGGATGGCCACCGCTGCATCAACGGTACGCATCTTGCTCATGGGGTGCTCCTTGAAAGCTTTGAAAGTCTGTTTTTGGGTGTGGTGAGGGAACCGCCGTCGTTTTGATGGACGACGGCGGGTTCCCTGCTTGTGTTGCCTGGTGCCCTTCGGGGCCTTGGTTATTTCCTGCCGCTGAGCTGCAGGACCTGCTTGAAGAGTCCGGAGTGGTCCAGTGCGCCGTCGCCCTGGTTGACGGTGGCGGCGACGAGCTGGGCGACGACGGCGCCGAGCGGGATGGCCACGTTGGCCTCGCGGGCGGCGGAGGTGACGATGCCCAGGTCCTTGTGGTGCAGGGCCAGGCGGAAGCCGGGGTCGAAGTTGCGGTCCAGCATCTTCTGGCCCTTCTGGTCCAGGACCTTGGAGCCGGCCAGGCCGCCGCCGAGGACCTTGAGGGCGGCGTCGGTGTCCACGCCGTAGGCCTCGAGGAAGGCGATGGCTTCGCCGAGGACCTCGATGTTGACGGCGACAATGAGCTGGTTGGCTGCCTTGACGGTCTGACCGGAGCCGGAGGGGCCGACATGGACGATGGTCTTGCCGACGGCGTTCAGGACGTCCTGGGCGTCATCGAAGTCGGCTTTGTCGCCGCCGACCATGATGGAAAGGACGGCGTCGATGGCGCCCTGTTCGCCGCCGGAGACCGGTGCGTCGAGGGGGCGGATGCCGGCCTCCTTGGCGTCTGCCGCGAGGCGGACTGCCACGTCCGGGCGGATGCTGGAAGCGTCAATCCACAGGGCACCCTGCTTGGCGTTGGCGAACACGCCGTCCTTGCCGCTCACCACACCCTCGACGTCCGGGGAGTCCGGCACCATGGTGATGACGACGTCGGCGTCCTTGACCGCGTCAGCGATGCCCGAGGCGCCCTTGCCGCCCTCGGAGACCAGCTTGTCGATCTTGTCCTGGCTGCGGTTGAAACCCGTGACGGTGTGGCCGGCCTTCACCAGGTTGATGGCCATGGGCAGGCCCATGATTCCGAGGCCGATGACTGCAACGTTGCTCATGTTGGTTCTCTTTCTGAAAGTCTGTTGGTGGTGCCGGTGTGCTGCTGGAGTCAGCCTGCGACGCGCTCGCGGATGGCCCAGCTGAAGGCCGTCTCCTGCGGTTCCTTGTACTCGAGGCCGATGTAGCCCCCGTACCCGAGTTCGCGGCTGCGGGCGATCCATTCGCCGAGGGGCAGGGTGCCGGTGCCGGGGGCGCCGCGGCCGGGGTTGTCGGCGATCTGGATGTGGCCGAAGTCATTGGCGTGGTTCTCGATCACGGCCGGGACGTCGTCGCCATTGACTGCCAGGTGGTAGAAGTCGGCGAGGAGCTTGATGTTGGCGGCGCCGGTTTCGTCCTTGACGCGGGCGATGACCTTGAGCGCGTCGTTGGCGGTGAGGAGCGGGTACCTGGGCGCGCCGCTGACCGGTTCGAGGAGGACGGTGCCGCCGATCCGGGCGACGCCTTCAGCTGCCGCGGCCAGGTTCTTGACGGCGAGCTCGTCCTGCTCTTCGGGGGTGAAGCCGTCCTGCCGGTTGCCGTAGAGGGCGTTGAAGGCCTTGCAGCCCAGGCGCTCGCCGATGCCGGCCACGACGTCGATGTTGTCCTTGAACTCGGAGCAGCGTCCCTTCCAGGAAACCAGGCCGCGGTCGCCGCCAGGCATGTTGCCGGCGTTGAAGTTCAGGCCGGTGAGCTGGACCCCGGCGTCCGTGATGGCGTTCTCGAACGTGGTGATCTCGCTGTCCGCCGGGACCGAGCTTTCGAAGGGCCACCAGAACTCGACGGCGTCGAAGCCTGCTGCCTTGGCGGCGGCGGGGCGTTCGAGCAGGGGCAGCTCCGTGAGGAGGATGGAGCAGTTCACTGTGTACGTCATCGTAGGTCCTTCCGGGGAGGGCTTTGATCTATCTTCCCTTGCTGCCGGCTTCGTCGCCGGTTTCCGCTTTGTGGAATTTAGATTCTGCTTTATGAAAAGTGTAGGGAAGGTGGGGTGGGGTAGTCAAGGGGAGGCGCGGGCAGGAGACTGGTAGGGAACAACCCGCGTGGCAGGAACAGTTGGGAGTGATTGTGACCGGCAGCCGTCTGCGCCTTGTGGCCTGGCTCCTGGCCCTGGCCGGATTCCTTTCCGCCTGCACGCAGGGAACGGCAGCGGACCAGTCCGCCGGCGCTCCGACGTCCGCGGCGGCCACCGCCATGGCCACCGCGGACGGCGCGGCCGGCCCGCAGCAGGGAGCGCCCGGCGCCGCCCCCGCCCGGCCGGAGGCTGCCATTCAGACGGAGGTGCCCGCACCGGCAGCTGTTCCGGTTCCAGCGCCCGCACCAGCCCAAACACCGGCCCCCGCTCCGGTGCCGCAGCCGTTTGCCCTCAACCTGTACCGGGAGGGTGACTTTGTTCCGCAGTACACCTTCGACTGGTGCGTGGCGGCAAGCATCCAGATGGCCCACAACCTCATCGATGACACGGGCGGCGGCACGTGGGCGGACTCGGTGCAGCAGGGCCAATTGTGGGAGATGGCCCGCGCCCGCTCCTCAGACTCCTTCAATGGAGCCAATCCGTTCGGCTGGGCCCAGGTCCTGACCGAATCCGGGATGGGGCCGTACCGGGTGGTGAGCATTGCCGACTATGGCGAGGCAGTCCGGACGGCGGCGCGGGCCATCGCGGAGACGGGCAGGCCGGTGGGCCTGGTGATGTGGAGCGGGCGCCACGCCTGGGTGATGAGCGGCTTCGAATCCCTTGGCGACCCGCGGCAGTCCGCCGACTTCTCGGTAACCGGCATCCACGTCCTGGATCCCCTGTACCCGTACGGCAGCGGGCAGTGGGGGCCATCGCCGGTTCCCAACAGCCTGCTGACTCCGGAGGAACTGGCAACCCAGTTCGTGGTGCGGGAGCCTCGCCGCTGGAGCAGCAGCCTGCCTGCCGGGTATCTCCTGGTGCTGCCGGTCGCCGCCTGATTGGAAGAGTATTGCCGGCGCCGGACGCGGCAGGAAACGCAAAAGGTCCCCTGCGCGCTCGATGGCGCCGGGGACCTCCTGCGGAGGGGCAAGCTAGTGCGTCAGGTCCTTGCCCTTGGTTTCGGGGATGGTGAACACGAACGCGGCGCTGATCACCAGCAGCAGCACGGCGTAGATGTTGAACACCTGCGGCGCGCCCAGCGAGGATCCCAGCCACTGCTGCAGGTAGGGCGCGGTGCCGCCGAAGAGGGCCACGCAGATGGAGTAGGGCACACCGACCCCGACGGTGCGGATGGACGTCGGGAACAGCTCGGCGTACACGGCGGGGACAATGGCGGCGCTCGCGGCGATGAACACGAGCATCACGGACATGCTGACCGCCAGCTGCCAGGCGGAGTCCTTCAGCAGCCAGGTCATGGGGAAGTGGAACGCCGCGGAGCCGATCGCACCGGCCCACAGGACCTTCTTGCGGCCGATCCGGTCCGAGAGTTTGCCCCACACCGGCAGCGCGGCGATGAAGACGATGTTGGCGATGACGCCGGCCCACAGTGCCTCGCCGCGGTCGATCTTCAGGGCAGTGGTGGCGTAGCTGGGCGCCACGACGCCCCAGATGTAGTAGATCACCGTCAGGCCCACGGTCAGGCCGATGACCTGCAGCGCCTGCTTGCGGTACCGGACGATCTGGGGCCAGATCGGGGCGCGCCGCTGGGAAGTGGCTTCGCCTTCGAAGGCTTCGGTCTCATGCAGGCGCGAGCGCATGATCAGTGCGTAGAGGCCCATAGCGGCGCCGATCAGGAACGGGATCCGCCAGCCCCACGCGTTCATGGCCTCGGTGCTGAGGGCCATGTTGAGGACCGCGCCCAGCAGGGTGCCGAACAGGATGCCTACGGTGCCGGACGTGTAGATCAGGGTGGCCCAGAAGCCGCGGTGCTCCCTGGGTGCCATCTCTGAGAGATACGTTTGCGACGACGGCAGCTCGCCGCCGTGCGCCAGGCCCTGCACCAGCCGGGCCACCAGGAGCAGCAAGGAGGCGAATGCGCCGACGCTGGCAAAGGTGGGGGCGATGCCGATCAGCAGGCTGCCCAGTGACGCGAGGCCGACTGCCATGGTCATGGAGGCTTTCCGGCCCACCCTGTCACCGATCCAGCCGAACAGGAAGCCGCCGAAAGGCCGTGCCACGAAGCCGACGGCGAAGATCGCCAGGGTGGACAGCACCGCCGACGCCGGGTCCGCCTTGCTGAAGAGCTGGCTGGCGATGAACGGCGTGAAGGTGGCGTAGATTGCCCAGTCGTACCATTCAACGGCGTTACCGATGCCGGTGCCGACAATGGTTTTCGCGGTGGACATGCGTCCAGTCTGGGGCTTGCTAACTGCAACGGGCATGGTCTTCTTCCTGCTGGGTGGGGTGGAGGGGGTGGCAGCGGCGCTGCTGCCGGTGACGAAGGGGGGCTTAGGCGGCCCGGGACAGTGCGGCCAGCCGCGATATGGCGAGTTCCGCGTAGAGGGCTGCCCCGTCAGCCAGCACGCCGTCGTCGAACGTTGCATACGGTGAGTGGTTGAAGGGCGAGGTGGCGGGATCGCCGCCGGGGGCCACGGCACTGAGTCCCACGAAGGTCCCGGGAACCTCGGCGAGCACCCTGGAGAAGTCCTCCGACCCGCTCAGCGGAGTGGCCCAGCGCGAGAGGCGGCCCTCGCCGAAGAGTTCGGTGATGACCTTTTCGGCGGTGTGGGTTTCGTCCGCGCTGGTGATGGTGAGGGGGTACTCCTGGAGGTAGTCGACGGCGACCTCCACCCCGTGTGCGGCCGCGATGCCCTTGAGCAGGCGTGGAACGGCGTCCATCATCTTCAGGCGCGACGCCTCGGAGAACGTCCGGATGGTGGCCTCGATGCGGGCCGTTTCGGGGATGACGTTCCGCTTGGTGCCGGCATGGAGCACCCCGACGGAGAGGACAACGGGATCGAACATGTTGAACTGCCGGGTGACCATCACCTGCAATGCGGTGACCATTTCCGCGGCCACCGTGACGGGGTCCTTTGCCGAGTGCGGGGCCGATCCATGGCCGCCGGCGCCGAGGACCGTGACTTCCAGTCCGTCCGAGGCGCTGAGCATGACGCCGGGCTTGGTGCAGAAGGTGCCGTGCGGCTCCAGGGAGGAGAAGACGTGCATGCCGTAGGCTGCCTGGACGCGGGGACCGGCGGCGTCCAGGACGCCTTCGCGGAGCATGTAGCTGGCACCGTCGAAGCCTTCCTCGCCGGGCTGGAACATGAGGACGACGTCGCCCTGGAGCAGGTGCCTCTTCCCGGCCAGCAGGGTGGCGGCGCCGGCGAGCATGGACGTGTGCAGGTCGTGGCCGCAGGCGTGCATGGCGCCGTCGGCACGGGACGTGTAATCCACGCCGGTCTTTTCCTGGACGGGGAGTCCGTCCATATCGGCGCGGAGCAGGACGGCTGGGCGTGCGGCGGAAGGCTGCGCGCTGGTGTCGCCTGCGCCGTTCCCGGCGGCGGCCCCTCCTCCGCGCAGGACCGCGGTGACCGACGTCGTGTCCTTGCCCAGCGTGATCTCGTACGGAAGTCCGTCCAGGGCCTGGAGGACCTTCTCCTGGGTGCGGGGAAGGTGGAGTCCGATTTCCGGTTGCCGGTGGAGGTCGTGGCGAAGCCGGGCCAGGTCGTCCTGCAGGTCTTTGGCGTCGTCGGTGATGGGCACGTGCTACTCCTTGTAAGTCGGCGGCGGGGCTTGTGGACTATTCTGAAGTGGCGCAGTTCACATGCTGCAAAAGCGCAGGAATTATTCTGAAAAGTGGCAAATGGAGCAGGATTCATGCAGGAAGACGCCTCAGTGGAGCTCAGCGAGGAAGACCTGGCCCTGATCCAGGTCCTGCAGGCCGCTCCCCGGATTGGCTGGGCGGACGCAGCCAAGGTGCTGGGAATGCATGCCACTACGCTGGCGGCGCGGTGGGAACGCCTCACGTCTAGCGGCTCGGCATGGGCCACGGCGCATCTGGCCGGCGACCCCAAGCAGATGCTGCTGGCCTATGTGGCGGTGGACTGCGAGATGAACCGGCGGGACAGTGTGACGGCGGAGCTGGCCGCTGTCCCCGAGATCGTCACCGTGGAGGAGGCGGCCAGCAACCGTGACCTGATGCTGACGGTCATTACGCGCTCCCTGGAGGAGTTCAGCGAGAAGATCATCTCCCGGCTCAAGTCCGTAGAGGGGCTGACGAAGTACCAGGTGGCCCTCTGCACCCGGCTGCACAGCAGCGGCGACGACTGGCGCCTCAACGTCCTGAGCCGTTCCCAGCTGGCACTGCTCCGGACCCTCGCCTCCCCGGCGGTTCCGGAATCCCTGCAGGCAGCCCAACTGCCGCAGAGCCACCTGGACCTGCTGCCCTTCCTCGCCCGGGACGGCCGGGCCACGGCGGCAGGCATTGCCCGTTCCCTGGGCCGGCACCCGGCCACCGTCCAGCGCCAGTTGAACCGGGTGCTGGCCAGCGGCATCCTGTCGTTCCGCTGCGAAATCGCCCAGCGGTACTCGTCCTTCCCCGTCACCTGCCAATGGTTCGTCAACGTTCCGGCCGGACAGCACGAAGCTGCAGCCGCCGAGATCCGCACCATCAGCAATGTGCGGCTCAGTGCCTCCACCACCGGGGCAACCAACTTCGTGATCATCATGTGGCTCCACACGCTGGCCGACGTCATGTCCGCCGAGCTCGCGCTGCAGCAGAAGGTGCCCGGCATCGAGATCGTGGAAAGCGCGGTGATGCTGCGGACGGTCAAGCGGGTGGGCTGGATGCTGAACGAAGACACGACGGCGAGTGGCGCCGTCGTCCACGCTGGAAGCCTGGGTGCCGCCGAATGAAGCGCCGCCTGCTGG
The DNA here is from genome assembly GCF_029581595.2 of Arthrobacter sp. NQ7. Lineage (NCBI taxonomy): Bacteria > Bacillati > Actinomycetota > Actinomycetes > Micrococcales > Micrococcaceae > Arthrobacter > Arthrobacter sp. NQ7. Next base: position 75,257 of record NZ_JARFXU020000022.1, read on the forward strand.
AAGCTTAATAGTTCCGCATTATGGATTTATCTTTCCGGAAACATGCGGTTCGTACCTTTGTGGTGATCCGGCGGCGCCCATGATGCCGCCCTGCCCACAGGGACCCGCATTCAAGCGGCATCCCTCCAAAGGAACAGGCCTAAGCATGAAGACCACCGCAACTGCGGCGCCACAGCCAGCGGCAACCCATGGACGCAGGAAGCCCCTCTATAAATCACTGTTCGTCCAGATCCTGGTCGCGGTGGTGGCAGGTATCCTGGTCGGCCATTCGTGGCCGGACCTCGGGGCAGGGCTGCGCCCGCTCGGCGACGGATTCATCCAGCTCATCAAGATGATCATTGCTCCACTGATATTCCTGGTGATCGTCACCGGCATCGCTGCAGTCAGCGATGTCAAGGCGGTTGGCCGCGTTGGTGTTAAGGCCTTGGCCTATTTCACCGTCGCCACGCTTTTTGCCCTGGTCTTCGGGCTGGTGGTGGCCAACCTGGTGCAGCCCGGGGCGGGCCTGAACATCGACCCCGCATCGCTGTCCCAGGACGCTCTCAACGCCAAGACCAGTACGGCCCCGCCCAAGGACGCCGGCGCTTTCCTGCTGGGCATCATCCCCACCAGTGTTGTAGGGGCATTTGCCGGCAACAATCTCCTGCAGGTTCTGTGTTTCTCCGTGTTCTTTGGAGCAGCGATCGTTGTCGTCGGACGTGAAAGGTGCCTGCCGGTCATCACCTTGATGGAAACCGTGCTGGAACTGTTCTTCAGGATCATGGGCTGGGTGATGCGCTTGGCGCCGGTCGGGGCGTTCGGGGCCATGGCCTTCATCATCGGCCAGTATGGGCTTGATTCCCTCAGCACGTACGCCGTGCTGATCGCCGCCTGCTACGGGGCCGCCGTGGTGTTCATCGGGCTCCTGTTTGTCGTCGCATGGGCGTACCCCCGCGTCCCGCTGTGGCAGTTCCTGAAGTACACCAGGGAGGAGTTCCTCCTGGCCCTGGGCACTGCATCCACCGAGTCTGTCCTGCCGCGGATCATGACAAAGCTGACTAACGCCGGCTGCTCCCGCGCCACCACCGGCCTGGTGGTTCCCACTGGCTACTCGTTCAATCTCGACGGCGCCGCAATCTACCTGTCCATTTCGCTGCTCTTCCTGGCGCAGGCATTCGGCTACAGCCTGGACCTGGGCCAGCAGCTCGCCGCCCTTGGAATCCTGATGCTGACGTCCAAGGGCATGGCCGGCGTTCCGGGATCGGCCTTCCTCGCCCTGTCTGCCACGGCAGGCGCCTTGGGGATCTTCCCGGTCGCCGGTGTTGCGCTGCTTCTCGGGGCCGACCGGCTGATGGACTCCATGCGGGTTGTGGTCAATCTGCTGGGGAACTGCGTTGCCACCTTTGTGGTGGCCAAATGGGAAGGCCAGTTTGATCGCCAGGCGATGCTCGACGCCTTTGCTGCGGAGGGGGCCGCCACGACTCCGGCGCCGCAGCCCGTGGCGGCCGTCGGGCCCGACGGCGGCCCGGCCCCGGGTGCGGCCGCCCTGTCCCAGCAGGGAACGGCAGTTGTTGACGCCGCGCGCTGAGCAGGCCGTACCTGGTACGTTCAGCGCTGTTGTCCGGGTGTGCTGCACACTGTCCCTATGACGTTTGCCAATGTTGGACTGCTCGGAACCAAACCGGGGCAGCGGGACGCCCTGGTGGCCATACTCGTCCGGCCCAAGCCCGGAATGAAGGAAGCCGGGTGCCTCCTCTATGAAGTGGGCATCAATGATGACATGCCGGACACGGTGTTCGTTTCCGAACTATGGGAATCTGCCGACGCGCACCAGGCCTCGCTGCAGCTGGAAAGCACTCGTGCGGCGATCGCCGAGGCCATGCCGCTGCTTTCCGGGGACATGGGCGGGCACCGGTTCGCGGTGGTGGGGTCACCGCTGCGATGATGCCAGAGGCGCGGATTGCCCGCAGGCAAGGGCCGGTCCTTTAAGAAGCCCTTGCCTGCGTGGATTGCGGCGATCGGGGTAAGGGAGGACACATGAAACCCTTGCCCGCACTTGAGCTTGTAACCCGTCTCGAGGATGCCGAATGGCTTGACCCGCTGGCCAAGAGCGTCCGCAAAGCCGTTAAGAAGGTCATCAAACCGCAGTGGGCCCGCGACGTCCTGCACGGCGTACCGATTGGCCACCCCGTGCACCCCCTCGCGGTCCAGGTTCCGATCGGGGCCTGGCTTTCGGCCGGTGTCCTCGATGCCGTTCCAGGGGCCGAGAAGGCTGCGCGGCTGCTGATCGGGGTGGGCGCAGCCAGTGTGCTCCCGCCAGCGCTCGCGGGGTTCACTGACTGGTCCCAACTTCATCCGCAGCAGCAGAGGGTGGGCCTGGTTCACGCGGCGGCCAACATCACCGCCACCGGCCTTTACCTCGCGTCGCTGGTGCAGCGGGCCCGGGGCAGCCAGGGCAGCGGCAAGGTCCTGGCCTACCTGGGTCTCGCGACAGTCAGTGCCGGCGGGTTCCTGGGCGGCCACCTGTCGTACCGGCAGGCCGCAGGCGTCAATCACAGCGAGGAAATCCCACACCGCTTCCCGTCCGGCTGGCACCGTCTTGCGCCGCTGGTTGAGCTGCCGGAGGGCGGGTTGCACAAACGCGAGGTCGCCGGGATACACCTGCTGGTTCACCGCCAGGGCAACACCGTCAATGTGCTGTCCAATGTCTGCAGCCACCTTTCCGGCCCGCTGAACGAGGGCAAGATCAAGGACAAAGGCGGGGAGGCATGTGTCGTCTGCCCCTGGCATCGAAGCACTTTCTCCCTCCACACCGGCGAAGTGAAGGCCGGGCCCGCTACGTCCAGGCAGCCGGTCTTCCAGACGCGCGTGACCGGGGAAGTTGTGGAAGTGTGCCTGCCAGGGGCCGACGGGTAGAGGGGCCGTTAGCCCCTACTGGGTGAGGTTGGGCAGCGGAAGACTGGGTCCGTGGAGGGGTCCAGGGGAGTGCATTCCAGGTGAGCGATCTTCGCGAGGACATTTCGGTTTTCTACAAGGGGCGGAAGGGGTCGGTGGATTTCGTCGACGTTCCGTCCTTGCTCTTTGCGGTGGTCCGGGGCCAAGGCGACCCGGAGGGGCCGGACTTCGCCGCGGCGCTCCACGCTCTTTTTACGGTGAGTTATGCCGCGCATTTCGGGCTCAAGAAGCAGACGGGCGAGATCACCAAAGTCATGCCGCTGGAAGCCCTATGGTGGTTCGATGCACCCGGACAGCCGCAGGGCATGCAGGGCGTGGCCGCGGGATTCAGCGGTCTTTCAGGAATCGACAGGGAGTCCTGGCAGTGGCAGGCCATGATGGTGCAGCCCGCCCCCATCGATGAAGGAGTGCTCGAGCGGGCCACGGAGCAATCCCGGGCGAAGGGACTCCCATCATTGGACCTCCTGCGGTTCGAGCGGTGGGAAGAGGGCCGGTGCGCGCAGACGCTCCACGTTGGGCCCTACGCTGACGAAGGTCCAACAATTGCACTGCTTGACTCGGTAATTACGGCAGCAGGGCTGCAGGTCCGCGGCAAGCATCACGAGATATACCTGGGTGATCCCCGGCGGAGCGCGCCTGAAAAGCTGCGCACGTTGATTCGCCACCCCGTGGTGTGAGGGCATGACCATGCATGTCACCGAACCACGGGAAATTGCCGACGGCGTGGTGCTCATCACCACCGGCAGGGGACCCATGGCCTCAAACCTCTACCTAGTCCGCTCGGGCCCCGCGTGGGTGATGGTTGACTGCGGCTGGGCCGGCAGTGCGGAACCCGTCCGGCGGGCAGCCGCGGAAGTCCTCGGGCCCGGAAAGTCACCTGACGCCATCCTGCTGACGCATATCCATCCGGACCACTCGGGCGCTGCCGGTGCCTTGGCGCGGGAGTGGAAGGTGCCCGTATTCGTTCACCATGCCGAGATGCCTATGGCGGCCGGGCGCTACGTACCAGGCTTTTCGATGCCGCTGGACCGCTGGGTCGTCGCCCCGCTCCTGTGGTCCCTGCCGGGCCGGGCGCGCCGGAAGATTGAAGTGGCCGGGGATATCACGGACGTCGTCCATAGCCTGCCCAAATCAGGAGAGGCGCCCGGTCTTCCGGGGTGGGCGGTCATCGCCACCCCCGGCCACACTCCAGGACACGTTGCCTACTGGCGTTCCCGGGACGGTGTCCTGATCACGGGTGATGCAGTGGTCACGGTGAACCTGAATTCGGTCAGCGGAATCCTGATGGCAGCGCCCGACCTCTCCGGGCCACCCCGGTACACCACCTGGAACTGGAAGCAGTCCATGGACTCTGTATCACGGCTGGCCGAACTGGGCCCCAGGTTGATCGCGCCCGGCCATGGCCAACCACTCGCCCTTGGAGTTGTTCCACGGCTCCGCGCCCTGGCTGGGCGGGAGCGGGTGCAGCGCGTGTCGCTTCGCCGCCGCCTCGCCGGAGCGCCCCGCCCTATCTGACAAGGGCTGCCTGGGCAGGCCCGTCTGACCACAGTGGGTTATGGGGCCGCGGCAGTCATGGTGAGAGGGCGAAGGGCTGCGTGGGTGATAGGGCGTGTGTGAGGAACTCTGTCCAGAGGGGGTCGTCTGGTGGGAGGTGGTCGGGGTCGATGGGGGTGTCGTCGTCCGGTTCCCAGGGCGGGAGGTCTTCGGGGCTGACTTGTTCGCCGTGGAAGCACGCGGGCGGCGCAGCACTACCCGCCGGGAGGATGCCTGGTGGCCAGTGGGTTGGTTCGGGGGTGGGGTGTTCGGGGGTGTAGTGCCGGCCGGTGGGTGAGGTCCAGCCCGGGGGCTCGTCCGGGGTCGCCGGATCCGGGGTCCAGTGGCTGTGGTGTTTGAGCCGATGGTGCTTGGGGCAGAGCTGCGCCAGGTTGCTGACATCCGTTGCGCCGCCCTGGTGCCAGGCGGTGAGGTGGTCGGTGTCGTTGTCCGGGGTGTGGTTGCTGCAGCCGGGGAAGGTGCATTTCCGGTCGCGGACCCTGAGCCATTGTTTGATGGCCGGGGTGAGCCGGTAGCGGGTGCGGCCGATCTCCAAAGGTGCCCCGTCGCGGGGGTCGACCAGGACCCGGTGGAACGAGTCCGCCCCGTCCGCGACGAGTTTCCGGGCCAGGAATGCGGGGATGGGGCCGTAGCCGTCCAGCTCGGCGGGTTCGTCGGTGAGGCCGAGCAGGGCGAACACCGGCACCGTGACCAGGACGTCCGCGCGCGGGGTGGGGACCTTCCCGATGTCAGTGGTCTTCCCCGCGCCTGGGCTGGAACCACTGTCGCTGGTGGTGTCCGCGCCCGCCGCAAGGCTCCCGGCGCCGAGGAGGAGGCTGGCGGCGATGTCGGGGCGGAGTTGGGTCAGGGTGCGGTGCTCGGTGGGGTTTTGGAGGCCGCGGGCGGCGGCGGTGGTGCGGTTCCAGATCGCCGATGCGGTGTCCCCGGGCAGGTAGAGCGAGAGCCAGGCCATGCCGTCCCGGTCGGGGGTGTAGTCCATCCGCCGGTCCGCGGTTCCTTTGGCGTGGCGTTTCTCGAGGGTTTCGGGGTGGTGGCGTTCGCGCCAGGACCGGACCTTGGCCCGGAACCGGGAGGGCACGAGCTCGC
>NZ_JARFXU020000023.1:0-69154 GCF_029581595.2 Arthrobacter sp. NQ7
CCAATCACATTACATAATCGGTATCAACAAACTTGGCACACTATTGAGTTCTCAAACAACAGACACACCCGGCACCACCCAAACCAACGTTCAGGATCGCTCCGGAGCAACTTTTCAAACTTACCCGCTGGCTTCCTGCGTGTCAAACCGGCGTCCGCGATCATCCTCAGCTTATGCTTGGGGGATCGGTTTTCCGTCTGACTCCGTGGAGCAGCGCGGAAATAAACTGTACCACCACTCATCCGGGATCGCCAGTCCGCTGCTGCGTGCTGTCCTGCCGGGCGCCGAAAGGCCCGGAATCACGGGGATTCCGGGCCTTTGTTCGTGCTGCGTGCGTTCCGCTCCTGCAGGTGATCCTGCAGGCGGGGATCACTTGGCTGCTGTTGCTCCGGGCTTGAAGTAGGACGCCCCGAGCGGAGGCAGCGTGACGGTAAGGGTGGCCGGCTGGCCATCCTGGCCTTCGTCCGTTGCCTTCAGCTCTCCGGTGTTGAGCACGCCGGATCCCCCGTAGGTGGAGTGGTCGGTGTTCAGGACTTCGGTCCATGCACCAGCCGTCGGAACTCCCAGGGTGTACCCAACGTGGGGTGCACCCGAGAAGTTGATGGCGCAGACAATCGGGTTGCCGTCCTTGTCCCACCTGATGAAGGACAAGACGTTGCGGTCCGAGTCTCCCCCGTTGATCCACTGGAACCCGGCCGGAACGTTGTCCTGGGAGTAGAGGGCCGGCGTGGCTGCATACAGCTCGTTGAGGTCCTTGGTCAGCAGCTGCAGTCCCCGGTGCGCGGGGATCTCGGCAAGCCACCAGTCCAGCCCGTGCTGTTCCGACCACTCGGCTTCCTGGCCGAACTCGGTGCCCATGAAGATGAGCTGCTTGCCGGGGTGGGCCCACTGGTAGGCGAGGAAGGCGCGCAGGTTGGCCAGCTGCTGCCAGCGGTCACCCGGCATCTTGCGGAGCATGGAGCCCTTGCCGTGGACAACCTCGTCGTGGCTGATCGGCAGCAGGAAGTTCTCGGTGAAGGCGTAGACCAGGGAGAACGTGACCGTGCCGTGGTGCCAGCGGCGGTTGTAGGGATCCTCGGACATGTACTTGAGGGAGTCATGCATCCAGCCCATGTTCCACTTCAGGCCGAAGCCCAGGCCGCCGTGGCTGGTCGGTGCGGTAACACCGGGGAAGGCTGTGGATTCTTCCGCGATCATGACCGCGCCGGGGTGGGTCTTATAGACGGTGGCGTTGACTTCCTGCAGGAAGGAGATGGCCTCGAGGTTCTCCCGGCCACCAAAGCGGTTGGGCCGCCACTGGCCTTCCTGCCGCGAGTAGTCGAGATAGAGCATGGAGGCCACGGCGTCCACGCGCAGCCCGTCGATGTGGAATTCCTCCAGCCAGTAGAGGGCGTTCGCCACCAGGAAGTTCCGGACCTCGGTGCGGCCGAAGTCGAAGATCAGGGTGCCCCAGTCAGGGTGTTCCCCGAGCGCCGGGTCGGAGTGCTCGTAGAGGGGTTCACCGTCGAACCGGGCCAGCGCCCAGGCGTCCTTGGGGAAGTGCGCCGGCACCCAGTCCAGCAGTACGCCGATGCCTGCCTGGTGGAGGGCGTCCACCAGGTAGCGGAACTCGTCGGGGTGGCCGAACCTGGACGTGGGGGCGTAGTAGGACGTGACTTGGTAGCCCCAGGAGCCGCCGAACGGGTGCTCGGCCACCGGCATGAATTCGACGTGCGTGAATCCGAGCCACTTGACGTACTCCACCAGTTCCTTGGCCAGTTCGCGGTAGCCAAGGCCCAGGCGCCAGGACCCGAGGTGCACCTCATAGACGCTCATGGCTGAGTTGTGGGGATCGCGCTTGGCCCGCGCTTCCATCCATTCGTCGTCCTTGAAGGCGTAGGAGGGCTCCACCACGCGGGATGCCGTTAGAGGGGGAACCTCGGTGCCGAACGCCAGCGGATCAGCTTTTTCAACCCAGTAGCCACCGCGGGTCAGGATTTCGTACTTGTAGCACGCACCTGCTTCCACCCCGGGGATAAAGACCTCCCAGACACCGGAGGACCCCAATGAGCGCATTGAGTTTTCGCGGCCGTCCCAGGCATTGAAGTCGCCCTTGATCCGGACGGCCTGCGCATTCGGGGCCCACACGGCAAAGGAAACGCCGTTCACGTCACCCAGTGACGACTTGTAGTGCCGGACGTGGGCGCCGAGCACCTGCCACAGTTTCTCGTGCCGGCCTTCGCCGATGAGGTGCAGGTCCACTTCGCCCACCGTGGGGAGGTAGCGGTACGGTTCGTCGACGGTGACCGCGTCCCGGCCCGGGTAGGTGACCGACAACCGGTAGTCGGGAACGTGGCCCTGCTCCACCGGTTCAAGGACGGCAACCCACACGCCATGGGCCTCGTGCTGCATGGGGACTTCGCCGGCCTGCGTGACCACGGAAATGGCCTCGGCGAGGTGCTTCACGGTGCGGATGGTGACATGCCCGTAGTCGTCCAGGTGCGCGCCCAGGACGGAGTGGGGGGCGTGGTGTTCACCGTTCGCGATCCTGCCCAGGGTGCCTTCATCCACGTGCAGGGGCATCCCCGGACGGTCAGTTCGTGCTGAGCCTGTCATTTCGTTACCTTCCGATGCTGCACCGGCATGATCGCCGGCGCCGTTACCGCTCAGGAGCCGCCTGGCGGCGTTTACTGGAATCGCCAGCCAGTCGGGCCTGTTACGCATTTCATAAACAACTTCATACAGCGCCTTGTCCAGCCACAATGCCACAAACAGGGGCGAGGTCCGGTCCACCGTGCCGGGAATGACTTCCGCGTAGCCCGCCAGGAAGGCATCTGCGCAGGCGTCCACCCAGCCTTCCGGGACCTGCGCGCCTTCCTGCTCACGCTGGGCTGCCCCGGCAGCGTAGTCGAAGGAGCGGAGCATTCCCACGACGTCCCTCAGGGGAACATCAGGGACGTTCCGTTCCGCGATGGGCCGGAGCGGCTCACCCTCGAAATCGAGGATCGCCCACCTGGATTCGCCGCCGGTCTGGCCGGTGACCTGCAGGATCTGACCGAGGTGGAGGTCGCCATGGATGCGCTGCAACGGCCCGACCGGAGCTTTGCCCATGGTGGCCAGGAGTGTCTCCAGGGCGTCGTCGTAAGGGCCGACGGCGGCACGGGCTTCTGCCCAGGCGGCGCGGACGCGCTGGGCAACAGCGGGTCCTGCCCCCTTGCCGGGTTCCGGCTCGGCTGACTGCCCCAGGGCCTCCGCCAGTCGTTTGTGTACCGTGGCCGTGGCGGTGCCAAGGGCCCGCGCCTCTGCCGTGAAGTCCCTGCCGGAACGGGCTGCGTCCACGGCAAGCCGCCAGGCGTCGCGTCCGCCGGCCAGGAATTCATGGGCCACCGCAAGTTCACCCTGGACGTAGCGGCTGCCCGTGCTGCCTTGGCTGAGCCACTCCCCCCGGACCCAGCCCAGGGTGGCCGGGACTTCAGAGGTTCCCGCCTTGGTGAGCGCAGCTCCTACCTCGATCTCCGGGTTGGTGCCTTCGGAGAGCACCCGGAAGAACTTCACCATGGCTGCCGATTCGCCGTCGTCCACGATGACCGAACTGTTGGACTGCTCGCCCGAGAGCACCTTCACCACGCCTTTGGCGGTGGGAAGCCGGAAGGGCCCATCCACGCGGTACCCGGTGGCGGCGCCGCTGGCGGCCTTCCCTCCCTGCCGGATGAGCTCCAGCCAGGCGCCGACGAAATCGGGGTCGTGCACGGCGTCGTATACCCAGGGCCGGGTCGGATCCATTCCCGCAGCCTCGCCCACCAGCGCACGCTCCATGCCTCCGGCCGGCGCGGGCCGGAAACTCAGCGGAACCTGGACCACGGCGCTGCGCGGACCGCCGTCGGCCCCCTCGGTGGTGACGTTGAGGAGGAACACGGCCAGGGCCGCGTGGCCGCTGGGATCGTCCAGGCCAAGGCTGCCGGCCTGGCTGATGGCGAAATCGGGGGTCTTGACGGGGAACCATCGCTGCTGCGGCAGCCATTCCTTGAGCAGCGCGGTCAGGGCGGGAGTGAGGATTGGCTGGTTCATCTCAGTTCTCTATCGACAGGATGGGCATGGCCTGGGTGTAGGGCGAGGACGGGTTGGAGGACGCCGACCGCATCCGGAGCCAGAAGAAGTCGTGGCTTCCGATGGTCAGTGTGAGGGTGCCGTCGTCGCCGATGCCGGGGAAGATCTGGCCGCCGAAGACGTCGCGCAGGCCGCGGCCCGAGTATTCGGGAACGCGCAAGGTCGCTGCCACCGGGTGCTGGGAAAGGTTGAAGGCGCACAGGATGGTCTCGGCGTCCGCGCCCGCGGGGTTGTTGTCCGGCAGGACACGCAGGTACGCCAGGACGGCATCGTGGTCGGCCTCGATGTGTTTGAATTCGCCCAGCCCGAACGCAGGGTGGTTCTTCCGGACGCTGAGGATCTGCCGGGTCCAGCGCAGCAGGGAACCCGAATGGGCCGCCTCCGCCTCGACGTTGGCCATGCTGTAGTTGTAGACCAGCGACTGGATGGGCGGCAGGTACAGCTTTCCGGGGTCGGCGTGGGAGAAGCCTGCGTTCCGGTCCGGGTTCCACTGCATCGGCGTGCGGACGGCGTCGCGGTCCTCGAGCCAGATGTTGTCCCCCATGCCGATCTCGTCCCCGTAGTACAGGAAGGGACTGCCCGGCAGTGAGAGCAGGAGGGCGTTGATCAGTTCGATCTCAGCGCGGGAGTTGTCCAGCAGCGGTGCCAGGCGGCGGCGGATGCCGATGTTGGCGCGCATCCGGGGGTCCGGTGCGTACCAGCCCAGCATCGCCGCGCGCTCATCCGCGGTGACCATCTCCAGGGTGAGCTCGTCGTGGTTGCGGAGGAACGTTCCCCATTGCGCACCCTCGGGGATGTCCGGGGTCTCGCGCATGGTCTCGATGATGGGCGCCGCCTTCTGGTCCCGCAGCGCGTAGTACAGCCGGGGCATGATGGGAAAGTGGAACGCCATGTGGCATTCGGGTTCCTCAACCGTGCCGAAGTACTCCACCACCTCGGTGGGCGGCTGGTTGGCTTCGGCGATGATGACCCGGCCCGGATAGCCTTCATCCACCATGGCCCGCAGCTGGCGGAGGAACTCATGGGTGGCGGGAAGGTTCTCGCAGTTGGTGCCTTCTTCCTCGTAGAGGTAGGGGATGGCGTCCGCGCGGAAACCGTCGATCCCCTGGTCCAGCCAGAACCGGACCACGTCGAAGACGGCGTCGATCACCTTCGGGTTTTCGAAGTTCAGGTCCGGCTGGTGGCTGAAGAACCGGTGCCAGAAGAACTGGCGGCGGATGGGATCGAACGTCCAGTTCGATTCCTCCGTGTCAACGAAGATGATGCGCGCATCCTGGTACTTCTCGTCCGTGTCGCTCCAGACGTAGAAGTCGCCGAAGGGCCCGTCCGGGTCCTTGCGGGATTCCTGGAACCAGGGGTGCTGGTCCGAGGTGTGGTTCAAGGGTAGGTCGATGATGACCCTGACACCGCGGGCGTGGGCCTCCGCCACCAGGCGCTTGAAGTCGCTGATGGTGCCGAACTCGTCCAGGACCGAGTTGTAGTCGGAGATGTCGTAGCCGCCGTCGCGCAGCGGTGACTGGAAGAACGGCGGCAGCCACAGGCAGTCCACGCCCAGCCACTGCAGATAGTCCAACCGGTCGATGAGTCCGGAGAAATCCCCGGACCCATCGCCGTTGGCATCCGCAAAGGCCCTGACAAGTACCTCGTAGAACACGGCCTTGCGGTACCACAACGGGTCATGCTGAAGGCCAGGCGCATTTAGCTCGAACGTGCTCTTGGGGGTGAAGTGCCCGGAACTTTGCGGATTGAAACTCACGAATGCATTCTCCTCACGCTCAGGATGTGGGCGGGCTCCACGTGCGGATCGAGGCGCACGTAGTTGTACTCGCCCCACTCCCAGCTCTGTCCGGTGAGCAGGTCATCCACGTAGAAGCCGCCGCCCGGGGTGAGGTCCTGGGGGTCCAGTTCAAGGGCTGCCAGGTCCAGGGCCACGCTGCACTCCTTGGTGACGTGCGGGTCCACGTTGACCACCACGATGATGGTGTCCTTCGACCCGTCGGGGAGCGTCTTGTGCTTGGAGTACACCACGGTGGAGTCGTCGGTGCTCTGGTGGACCGTGAGGTTCTGCAGGTCCAGCAGGGCAGGATGGTCGCGGCGGATGTGGTTGAGCCGGGTGATGTACGGCGCCAGCGAGCGGCCGGATTCAGCGGCGGCGTCCCAGTCGCGGTGCTTGTACTCGAACTTTTCGTTGTCGATGTACTCCTCGGCGCCTGGCCGGGCCACGTGCTCATACAGTTCGTAGCCGGCGTAGACACCCCAAAGCGGGCTGCCGGTGGAGGCCAGGACTGCCCGGATCCGGAACGCCGCGGGCCCGCCGTACTGCAGGTACTCGGTGAGGATGTCCGGGGTGTTGACGAAGAAGTTGGGGCGGAAGAACGCCGGGGAGTCGTGGCTGACTTCGTCGAAGTAGGCCTCGATCTCCTTCTTGGTGTTGCGCCACGTGAAGTAGGTGTAGGACTGCTGGAATCCGGCCCTGCCCAGGGCGTGCATCATGGCGGGCCGGGTGAACGCTTCGGCCAGGAACACCACGCCGGGCACCGCTTTATTCACTTCCGCGATAAGCCATTCCCAAAACCACACCGGTTTGGTGTGCGGGTTATCCACGCGGAAAATCTTTACGCCATGGCTGACCCACAACAGCACAATCCGCAGAATTTCCTGCGAAAGTCCCTCAGGGTCATTATCGAAATTCAGCGGGTATATGTCCTGGTACTTCTTTGGCGGGTTTTCCGCATAGGCGATGCTGCCGTCCACGCGGGTGGTGAACCATTCCGGGTGCGACTCGACCCAGGGGTGGTCCGGTGCCGCCTGCAGGGCAAGGTCAAGCGCCACTTCCAGGCCGAGTTCGTTGGCCCGCGCCACGAAGGCGTCGAAGTCCTCGAACGAGCCAAGGTCCGGGTGGATGGCGTCGTGGCCGCCCTCCTTGGCACCGATGGCCCAGGGCGAGCCGGGATCGTGCGGACCGGCCACCAGGGTGTTGTTCGGTCCCTTGCGGTGCTGCACCCCGATGGGATGGATCGGCGGCATGTACAGGACGTCGAAGCCCATGGCGGCCACGGCATCGAGCCGCTTTGCCGCGGTCCGGAAGTTGCCGGACGTCCACTGACCGGTGTTGTGGTCCTTGACGGCGCCTTCGGACCGGGGGAAGAACTCGTACCAGGCGCCGCGGCCGGCACGGTCGCGTTCCACCAGCAGGGGGTACTTCTGGGAAACGGTCACCAGTTCGCGGATGGGCTGGCGGGCGACGATGTCCGCGATTTCCTGGCTGAAGCCGGCTCCCAGCCGTTCCTCGGTGGTGCGGGACTGGTCGGCCAGAACGTCCGATGCATGGCGCAGCGCGGCCCGGTCCACGTCGTCCCGGAAGTCCTCGCCTGCCGCATCGCCGAGCAGCTTGGCTCCCTCGGCAAGCATGAGTTCAACGTCGATGCCGGCGTCGATCTTCACCTCCGCATTGTGGTGCCAGGTGCCGTAGCGGTCGTGCCAGGCTTCGATGACGAAGGACCAGTTTCCGGTTTCCGACGGCGTGAGGACACCTTCCCAGCGGTCCGTCCCCATGCCGCGTTCCCCACGCGGCGGTGCAAGCCGGACACGCTGGCGCTCCGCGCCCGAGGGATCGAGCAGCACGGCGCTGACGCCGAGCTGGTCGTGGCCTTCACGGAAGGCGGTAGCGCCCACCACGATGCCTTCCCCCGGCAGGGCCTTGGCCGGAAACTTGCCGCCTTCGACGACGGGCTGCACGGCGGTGATGGGAAAACGCCCGAACCGCAGTCCCTCGGTGATGCGGCGCTGGGGCATTTTGGTGGATGCGGCACTGGTTCCTGAGTTAGTCGTCACAGGCTCGACGTTAGCGAGAAATGCGCTGGATTGCTAAGGCTGCTCACTAAATTGGGCGTGCCGCGGCCCTTTTTCTTCATGCCCCTGTCATTTACCCAAAAGAAACCTGAAGCTGGTTCCGGCCGCGCATCTTGTCGGTTAGTGTGACGCAGGTGAAGGCAATCCGCAGGTTTACGGTCCGTACAGTCCTCCCCGAGCCCATCCGGCCGCTGGCCAGGCTGGCCAGCAACCTGCGGTGGTCCTGGCACCGCCCCACCCGGGAGCTTTTCGCCGGGCTGAACCCGCGCCTTTGGGAGGAAAGCGGGCAGGACCCGATCGGCTTCCTGGGGATGGTCAGCCGCGAAGAGTTCCAGCAGCTGGCCACGGACCAGTCCGTGGTGGAGAAGGTCCGCGCCGCGGAACAGGACCTTGACCGGTACCTCGAGGAGCCGCGCTGGTACCAGGGCCTGGGCCCGGACGCCCCCGCCAGCATCGCCTACTTCTCCCCCGAGTTCGGCATCACCGAAGTCCTCCCCCAGTATTCGGGCGGCCTGGGCATCCTGGCCGGTGACCACCTGAAGGCGGCCTCTGACCTTGGTGTTCCGTTGGTGGGTGTAGGCCTGCTGTACCAGGCGGGCTATTTCAAGCAGTCGCTGTCCCGCGACGCGTGGCAGCAGGAGACCTACCCGGTCCTGGACCCGGACGGCCTGCCGCTGACACTGCTCCGCGAGCCGTCCCCCGACGGCAACGGCAGGGCCGTGCAGATCGCCCTTCCGCTGCCCAACGGAAGGCGCCTGCTGGCACACATCTGGCGTGCCGACGTCGGACGCGTGCCCCTGCTCCTCCTGGACTCCAACGTCCCCGGCAATGACGACGCTGCCCGCAGCATCACGGACCGGCTGTACGGCGGCGGCGGGGACCACCGGCTGCAGCAGGAACTCCTGCTCGGCATGGGTGGCGTCAAAGCCCTGCGCGCCTTCCAGAAGCTGACGGGCTGCCCCGCGCCGGAGGTGTTCCACACCAACGAAGGGCACGCCGGATTCCTGGGGATCGAGCGCATCCAGGAACTCATGTCCGGAGAGCAGGCCCTGACATTCGACGAGGCACTGGCGGCTGGCCGTGCCTCGACGGTGTTCACCACGCACACCCCTGTGCCTGCCGGTATCGACCGGTTCGAGATCAACCAGATCAGCCACTTCTTCCAGGCGGGGCTGGCTCCGGCCGTGCCGCTGGACAGGATCCTTGAACTGGGGCGCGAGAACTACGCCGACGGCAACCCTTCGGTGTTCAACATGGCCGTCATGGGCCTGCGGCTGGCCCAGCGCGCCAACGGCGTGGCCAAGCTTCACGGCGAAGTGTCCCGCGGCATGTTCTCCGCGCTCTGGCCGGGCTTCGACCACAGCGAGGTGCCCATTACGTCGGTGACCAACGGAGTGCACGTGCCCACCTGGGTCGACAGCCGCATTTCCAAGCTTGCCCGCGACCAGTTCGGCAGCGAGGCCGAAGCGCTGGGCAAATGGGACCTGGCCTACAACGTCAGCGACGCCGACGTCTGGGCGCTCCGCAGGGAGATGCGGGCCGCCCTGGTGGAGGACGTGCGCCGCAGGCTGCGGGCCGCCTGGAAGAAGCGGGGGGCCGCCGACGCCGAACTGGGCTGGACGGACAACGTCCTGGACCCGGACGTGCTCACCATCGGGTTTGCCCGCCGCGTGCCCACCTACAAGCGGCTCACCCTGATGCTGCGCGAACCGGCCCGCCTCAAGGCGCTGCTCCTGCACAAGGAACATCCCATCCAGCTGGTGATCGCCGGCAAGTCCCACCCGGCCGACGACGCCGGCAAGAAGATGATCCAGGACCTGGTGCGCTTCACCGACGACCCCGAGGTCCGGCACCGGATCGCTTTCCTGCCGAATTACGACATCGCCATGGCCCGGACCCTGTTTCCCGGCTGCGATGTCTGGCTGAACAACCCGCTGCGCCCGCTGGAGGCCTGCGGTACCTCCGGCATGAAGGCAGCACTGAACGGATCGCTGAACCTTTCCGTCCTGGACGGCTGGTGGGATGAGATGTACGACGGCGAGAACGGCTGGGCGATTCCCACGGCCAACAACGACGCCTCCCCCGAGGAACGCGACGACATCGAGGCCGCGGCACTGTACGAGCTGCTTGAATCGCAGGTGGCGCCGCGCTTCTACGGGAGTACGGTGTCCGAGGGTGCCGGGGCCGCGGGCCCGTCGACCATCGGCAGCGAGAAGGTGCCCACCCATTGGGTGTCCATGATCAAGCACACGCTCTCCCACCTGGGTCCGGCCGTCTCCGCGGAACGCATGCTGCGCGACTACGTCAACATCCTTTACCGTCCCGCCGCCGAGGCCGGACGCAGCGCAAATGCCAACTCCTACGCCCAGGCCCGCGGGCTGGCCGCCTGGTCGGCGAAGGTCCGCGCTGCCTGGCCGCAGGTGCACGTGGAACACGTGGATTCGGTGGGCGTCTCCGAAGACCCGCAGATCGGCGACACGCTCCAGGTCAACGCCTACGTGGCCTTGAACGCCCTCACGCCGGAGGACGTGTGCGTTGAGGTGGCCTACGGCAAGGCGGAAGAGAACGACACCCTGGCAGACATCACCATGATGGAACTGCAGGTGAAGGAGGACCTGGGCAACGGGCGGCACTTGTTCAGCGGCTCCCTGGTGATCGACCGCTCCGGACCGTTTGGATACACCGTCCGCGTCCTGCCGCGGCACGAGGCCCTGGCCTCGAAGGCCGAGCTGGGGCTGATCGTCAACGCATAGCCCGCCCGCCTGGTGGGTAAGGCTCCCTGGACGAAGGCAGTAACCCGATCCAGGAGGGGCCATGACCGAACGCACGGTGGCCGATGCCATAGTGGAGCGCCTCGCCGCCTGGGATGTTGGCAGGGTGTTCGGGTACAGCGGGGACGGCTTCAACGGCTTTATGGGTGCCCTCCGCCGGTCCGAGGGACAGGTGGAGTTCATCCAGGCCCGGCACGAGGAGGCGGCGGCCTTCATGGCCGTGGGACACGCCAAGTACACCGGCGGCGTGGGGGTGGTGACCTCCACCCAGGGCCCGGGTGCGGTCCACCTGCTCAACGGGCTCTACGACGCCAAGCTGGACAGCGTGCCAGTGGTGGCCATCGTGGGCCAGCAGAGCCGGACGGTGCTGGGCTCGGCCTACATGCAGGAGATCGACCTTCCGTCGCTGTTCAAGGATGTGGCCTCGCAGTTCGTGCAGCTGGTCAGCGCGCCGGAACAGGTGCCCATGGTGCTGGACCGGGCCTTCCGGACAGCGAAGGCCACGTCCTCCCCCTGCGTCGTGGTCATCCCGCATGACGTCCAGTCCGCGCCGGCGCCCGAACTGGAACAGCAGCACGGCATCGTGGTCACGGCGCCGTCCTGGAGCGCTGCGGCCAAAACGCCGCGCGGGGAGGACCTCAACGCAGCCGCAGCCATCCTCAACTCAGCCGAGCGGGTGGCCCTGCTCGTGGGGCAGGGAGCCAGGCACGCCGGCGGGGAGGTGGTTGCCGTGGCGGAGAAGCTTGGCGCCGGGATCACCACCAGTCTTCTGGGCAAGCCATATGTGGATGAGGAGCTGCCGTTCGTGGCGGGCACCATGGGGCATCTGGGGACCACCGCAAGCGCGCACCTGATGGCGAACTGCGACGCCCTCCTGATTGTCGGCTCCAACGACCCCTGGACCGAGTTCTATCCGCCGCCCGGGAACGCCCGTGCGGTGCAGATCGACGTCGATGAGAAGAACATCGGCAACCGGTACCCCGTGGAGGTGGGCCTGGCCGGAGACGCAGCATCGGCGCTGGAGGCCCTGAACAGCAGGCTGGAGTACCGCCCCCGCACCCAGTGGCGCTCGGAGGTGGAGGCGGAAGTCAGCCGCTGGCGCATCCTCGCGGCGGACCGCGCCGCAGTCCCGGCAAGCCCCGTCAATCCCGAACGCGTGGTCAGGGAGCTGAACGGCCGGCTGCCCGGAAACGCCCAGCTGAGTATCGACGTCGGGAGCTGCGTCTACTGGTACGCCCGCCAGCTGGTGCTCCCCCATGGTGTCCCCGCGCACCTGTCGGGGACGCTTGCCAGCATGGGCTGCTCCATCCCCTACGGGATTGCCGCCAAGCTTGCCCACCCGGACCGCCCGCTGCTGGCCCTGGCCGGTGACGGGGCCATGCAGATGGCGGGGGTGGCGGAACTGGTGACGGTGGCGCACCGCTGGCGCCAGTGGAAGGACCCGCGGTTCGTGGTCTGTGTCTTCAACAACCGGGAGCTGACCGAAGTCACCTGGGAGCAGCGTGAGTCGGAGGCCGAGCCGAGGTTTGCCGCGAGCCAGGAGCTGCCCGATTTCCCCTTCGCCGGCTACGCGGACCTGCTGGGGCTCAGGGGCATCCGGGTGGAGGACCCGGAATTGATTGCGGAGGCCTGGGAGGAAGCCTTCGCAGCCGACTGCCCCGTGGTGATCGAGGTGCTCACCGATCCCGAGGTTCCGCTGCTGCCGCCGTTCCCTGCCGGCCGGCAGAAGGCGGAAAGCATGCGCAAGGGGTTGGCAGCGGAGGACGACGGCGGCCGGGCCTCAGCGCTCCTGGACACCTATGTGTCCCATGAGGAGGGCCCGGAGGGCTGATTGCCCGGGCTGCGGGCCTAGAGCATGACGGCGGTGACGGCGAGGTCCTTGCCGGCGTACCGTTCCGCGTCCTGCAGGATCTCGCAGATGATGCCGAACGACCTGTCGCTGCGGAACGGCGCGGCCACCTGCCACAGGACCGTCACGGGCGGGTTGCCGTTGTCGGTGATGCTGTCGGCGAAGTCATGCAGCGAGTCGTTCAGTGCATCGAGGTTCACGCCGTAGTGTTCGGGAAAGCCCAGGACCTCGCCGAAGGTTTCCAGGACCGTGCGTTTGCTGTCTGCGGGCGGAACCACCACGCTGCGGCGACCGGCGTCGGCCACCTGCTCCTGCAGCTCTTCCAGGGTCCAGGTGTCGCCGGAAAAGATTCTCATGGTTGCTCTAGCTGCCTTCCGCTATGAACGTGAACGTTGTGTAATGGTCCCCGGTGTAATACTTTTCCCCGCCGTTGCCTGCAACGATGCGCCGTGCCCCGCGGTCCGTTTCGCCGGGCGTGGGGACGGTGTACTCACGGTAGTAGCCGCGGTCACGGGCTGGCAGGACCCGCTCAAAGTTGCCGAACACCTGGTCATCCTGGCTGTACCGGTAGGGGCCGCCCGCCCGGATCAGCGCCAGCACCCGGCGGCCCTCCGGCGGAAGCGCGGACTCGCGTACCTCCGGCAGGCTGGACGGGTTCGCCGCCTTATACCGCGCGGACTGTCTTGCTGCCCCGGACGCCGCCGCCCCGCCCGGGGTGAGGGATGCGCTGGAAGCTGTTCCCGGCGTCGGGCTTTCCGTATACTGCCCGAGCAGGCCGGCGCCGCCGAACGCCACGATGGCCAGCACCACCAGGGCGGTGAGGAGCAGGGGAAGGATGGAGCGGTTGCGCATGCGGGTGTACCTGCCGGGCGGTTTCTGCTGGATTCAGGTGCGGTAGATATTGATGGAGTAGGCCTCGGCAAGGTCGGTGTCACCCGAAGCCACCACGAGCCCCTGCCGCTGCTTGTGGCGCGGCGACGTGGTGAGCCGGAGTTCGAACATGCTCGGGGTCCGCCGGCCGGCGTCGGGGAGGGTGACCTGCACGTCCGAGGCGCCCCCGTTCACCACCACCAGGCCCGCCAGGTCGCCGCCGTCGTCTCCGAGCAGGAGCTGCATGACCCGGTGGTGGGGATCGTTCCACCGCTCGGCGGACATGGGCTGTCCGTCCTGGTCGAACCAGTAGAGGTATGACTGCTCGTCCCGGACCGGGAAGTCGCGTGGCTGGGCGGCCAGGAATTCCTTGCGCAGCCGGATGTACCGCTTGGTGCTGCGCAGCATTTCGTGTGCCTCGGGCGTCAGCGTCCAGTCCAGCCACGTCATGGAGTTGTCCTGGCAATACGCGTTGTTGTTTCCGTGCTGGGTCCTGGCCAGCTCATCGCCCGCGGTGATCATCGGCACCCCGAGGGACACCATCATCGACGCCATCAGGTTGCGGCGTGCCTGCGCGCGCTGCGCCAGGATCACGCCGTTCTCGGTGGGGCCTTCCACGCCGTGGTTGTAGCTGCGGTTGTCGCCGTGCCCGTCCCTGTTCTCTTCGCCGTTGTCTTCGTTGTGCTTGCGGTCGTAGGAGACGAGGTCGTTCATGGTGAAGCCGTCGTGGGCGGTGACGAAGTTGACCGAGGCAAGCCGGGAGCGGCCGGATGCCGCGAAGAGCCCCGCCGAGCCGGAGAGGGCGTCGGCGAGTTTGGCCATGGTCCCGCCGTGGCCGCCGGAATCAACGGCCGCCCGGTCTGCAAGCCAGAAGGTTCGGACGGCATCCCGGAAATGGTCGTTCCAGTCCACCCAGCCAGGGGGGAACCGGCCCGTCTGCCAGCCGCCGTAGCCGACGTCCCAGGGTTCGGCGATGAGCTTGACCTCCGACAGAACGGGGTCGGCGGCCACGGCGGTGAGGAAGGGGTGCTTGGGGTCGAATTCGTTGTCGGCGTTCCGGCACAGCGTGACCGCCAGGTCGAACCGGAAACCGTCGATGTGGAACTCGTCCACCCAGTAGCGCAGGGAGTCCGTGACCATCTGGACCACCCGCTGGTCACCGAAGTTCAGGGTGTTGCCGCAGCCGGTGGTGTCGATGTACTTCCCGTTGCCGTCCACGCGGTAATAGGTGTCCTCACCCAGGCCGCGGAAGCTCAGGACCTGCCCGTCGGGTCCGCCCTCGGCCGTGTGGTTGTAGACGACGTCGAGGATGACTTCCAGCCCGGCGGCATGCAGGGCCTTGACCATGGCTTTGAACTCGTCCTGGACAGCCTGCGGGCCTGCCTCCTGGGCCGCCCGGGTGGCGTAACCGGGATGCGGGGCAAAAAACGCTGCGGTGTTGTACCCCCAGTAGTTGCTCAATCCCAGGTCCTGCAGGTGCGGCTCATCCAGGTGGAAATGGACGGGCAGGAGCTGGACGGACGTGACCCCCAGGCTGGTGAGGTGCTCAACGACGGCGGGGTGGGCCAGGCCGGCGTAGGTACCCCTCAACTCCAGGGGGACGTCCGGGTGGAGCATGCTCTGGCCCCGGACATGGGCTTCGTAAAGGATGGTGTTGCGCCAGGGAAGGCCCAGGCGTTCGTCGGTTTCCCAATCGAACTCCGTGGACGTCCGGACGCTGGTGAGGACGCCGCCGGCCGGGTCCACGCCCCGGCCATACGGATCCAGCAGCAGGGGCCGGCTGCCCGGACCGTTTCCGTCCGCTGCGGCGGATGCCGGTTCCCGGTCAGCCGACGACGGACGGAAGCCATAGCGCGACCCGTAGGGCAAGTCCTCGACGATGCCGTGGTGCACGCCGCGGGTCACGTTCGGCAGGGTATGGACACGCCACTGTCCCCCGGGAGGGCAGTAGACAATGTCCAGGCTGGATACGGCGGGGGCAAGGACGGCAACGTTGGCCCGGCCGCCGGCGTGGTGCCGGGTCCCGCCGGAATCAACGCGCGGGACACTGACACCGAGGGGAACAGCCGATGAGGCGTCCATGGTGGAAGCGGTGTCGAAGAGCGGCATGACCATCACCTAAATAGTAGCGGCCAGCGGCACGTGACCTGCCCGTTGACGCCCGGGCACGTCAAACCCCCCGCCGGTGGCGCGGGACAGCGATTCAGCGCGCCGCGCGCTGGCGGGAGACCTCGTACAGCGAGATGCCCACCGCCATTGAGGCGTTCAGGGACTCCATGGCGGAATCGATGGGAATGGAGACGATCTGGTCGCAGTTCTCCCGGACCAGGCGGCTCAGGCCCTTCCCTTCCGAGCCCACCACGATGCAGACCGGTTCCGTCGCCAGGGTGAGGTCGGGCAGCGAAACGTCGCCGTCGCCGTCGAGCCCCAGCACGAAGATGCCCATGTTCTTGAACTGCTTCAGGGCGTTGTTCAGGTTTGCGGCACGGGCCACGGGCACGCGGACCGCTGCACCGGCGCTGGTCTTCCATGCCGCGGCGGTGACGCCGACGGAGCGGCGCTCGGGCACGATGACGCCGTGGCCGCTGAAGGCGGAGACGGAGCGGATGATGGCGCCCAGGTTCCGGGGGTCCGTGATGCCATCCAGCGCCACGAAGAGCGGCGCGTTGCTGATGTGGCCTTTCTTCCACTTCTCCACGGTTTCCTCGGCCAGTTCGTAGGCGTCCGAGTACTCGTAGGGCGGGATCTGGAGCACCAGGCCCTGGTGGACGGCGTCGTCCGTCATCCGGTCCAGTTCCGGCTTGCCCGTTTCCATGAGCGGGATGCCGCGTTCGGCGGCGAGCTTCAGGGATTCCTTGACGCGGTCATCCATTTCGATGCGGATGGCGACATGCAGTGCCTTGGCGGGGATGCCGGCGCGAAGGGCCTCGACCACCGAGTTGCGGCCGGTGACGACTTCCTCGGTGGCACGGCCCTTAGGGCCGGTCTTGGCGGCGCCGGCGCTGCGGGCGCCCGTCCCGCGCTTGGCAGCGGAACGTTCCGCGAGCTGCCTGGCCTTGTGGGCCTTGTGGTACACGCGGTCCTCGGCCTTGGGCGTGGGGCCCTTGCCTTCGAGGGCCTTGCGGCCATGGCCACCGGTTCCGACGGTTGGGCCCTTCTTCGCTTTCACCGATCGGCGACCATTGTTGGCCATGATGTTCCACCCTTGATTGTGCTGACTGAGTCTGCCTACCAGTCTACTGACCCGAAAAAAATCGGGAGCTCAAGGAGGTCCGGTCCCGTCTGCTGGCGCGCAGCGGCTTAGTCCCGCTTCAGGCTCCAGGTGGCGCCGTCCGGGCCGTCTTCCACTACGACGCCGGCCTGGTTGAGGGTGTCGCGGATGGCATCGGAGGCGGCCCAGTCCTTCTCCGCGCGGGCAGCTGCGCGGGCCGCCAGCTGGGCTTCCACCAGGACGCCGAGGGCTTCGGCTTCCCTGGAGCTGGCGGTTTCGGACCCTGCCACGGCATCCAGGCCCAGGACTCCGGTCATCAGGACGACGGCGTGCATCGCGTTCCGGGCAGCGGCGTCGTCACCCTCGGCAAGCGCCGTGTTGCCTGCGCGGACTGTTTCGTGCAGGGCAGCCAGCGCGCGCGGGACATTGAGGTCATCGTCCATGGCGTCGCAGAATGCGTCCACCCCTTCGAAGGACGCGTCCCGCGGTTGCTCCGCGATGCCGGCGTTGCCGCCGAAACGCGCGGCCGCCTTTGCCAGGAAGCCGTCGATGCGTTCGACGGCGGCAGCGGCCTCCTGCAGGGACGTGGGCCGGTAGTCGAGTATGGAGCGGTAGTGCGCCTGGCCCAGGTAATAGCGGACCACCCGGGGCGGGGCGAGTTCCAGCATCTCCGCCGGGCTGATGGTGTTCCCGACCGATTTGGACATCTTCTCGCCCTGGTAGGTCACCATGCCGTTGTGCATCCAGAAGTTGGCGAACGGGTGGCCTGCCGCCTGGGACTGGGCCATTTCGTTTTCGTGGTGCGGGAAGCGCAGGTCCAGGCCGCCGCCGTGGATGTCGAATGCGGTACCGAGGTACTTGGTGACCATGGCGGAGCACTCCAGGTGCCAGCCAGGGCGGCCGGCACCCCACGGCGACGTCCAGCTCGCGGTGGCAGGTTCACCTTCCTTGGAACCTTTCCACAGCGCGAAGTCGCGGGGGTCCTTCTTACCGCGGGGATCGGCGTCGGGCGCTGCCTGCATGTCGTCGATGTTCTGCCGGGTGAGGGCACCGTACTTGTCCCAGGACCTGACGTCGAAGTAGACGTCGCCGGAACCGTCCAGTGCCGGGTAGGCATGGCCGCGGTCGATGAGCTGCTGGATCAGGGCGTGCATCTCGGGAATGTGGCCGGTGGCACGGGGTTCGTAGGTGGGGCGGGAAACACCAAGGGTGTCGTAGGCCTTCAGGAACTCCCGCTCATAGCGGTAGGCAAGGGCCCACCACTCCTCGCGGCGCACCTCCCCCGCTTCCGGGCTGAAGTCGGGTGCGAAGGAAGCCTCTGACTTCGCAAGGATCTTGTCGTCGATGTCAGTTACGTTGCGGACGACGGTCACCCGCAGGCCGCGGAACTCCAGCCAGCGGGTGAGCTGGTCGAAGGCGATGGCGGAACGGATGTGGCCCACGTGCGGCATGCCCTGGACGGTGGCGCCGCAGTAATAGAGGCTGACCTTGCCGTCGACGAGGGGGACGAAGTTCCGGACTTCGGCGGAGGCGGTGTCATAGAAGCGCAGGGTCACCGCTCCAGACTAGCCGATCGCCTCGGGCCGGCGGGGGTAGACCAGGGCGGTGGCAACTGCGGAAATGCCCTCGCCCCGCCCGGTGAAACCCAGGCCGTCGCTGGTAGTCGCTGTAACGCTGACATGGGCGCCGGCGGCCTCGCTGAGCACCGTTTGCGATTCCCCACGGCGCGGTCCGAACTTGGGCCGGTTGGCGACGAACTGCACCGCAACGTTGCCGATCTCGAAGCCTGCGGCCCGGACGATCCGCGCCGCTTCGGCGAGGAGGGTTGCGCCGGACGCGCCTGCGAATTCCGGGCGGTCGGTCCCGAAGTGGGTGCCAAGGTCGCCGATGCCTGCCGCGGAGAACAACGCGTCGGCGGCGGCATGCGCCACGGCATCGCCGTCCGAGTGTCCCGCGAGGCCGCGTTCACCCGGCCACAGGAGCCCGCCGAGCCAGAGCGGCCGGGGTGAGTCCTCGGGCGCGTAGGCATGGACGTCGATTCCCACTCCCGTGCGGGGAAGGACCATGCCGGCGCTCATCCTTCCACCCAACGGGCGCCGAGGGGCCCCTCCAGGAGCCCTTCGGCAAAGATCAGGTCCAGGGGCGTGGTGATCTTGAGGGACTGGGTTGATCCGCGGACGGCGTGCACCGCGGTTCCGAGCATCTCCACGAGCATGGCGTCGTCCGTGACGGTTGCCGCCTGCTGCTGGTCCAGACCCTGTGCGGCATCGTGCGCGCGCACCAGGGTGCCGATCGTGAAGCCCTGCGGGGTCTGCACAGCCCGGAGTTCCTCCCGGTGCGCTGTGCCGGTGACCACTTCGGGCGCAAAGGCGGCGTCCTGGCCTGACGTTGCCGCCACGGTTTTGACCGTGTCCACCACCGGAAGCACGGGGATGACGGCGGCGGCGCCGGCGGCGAGGGCATCGGATACGCGGTGGAAGACGGATTCGGGCGTCAGGGCCCTGGCGGCGTCGTGGACCAGGACGGCTTCGATGCCTTCCATCAGGCCGGCGATGCCGGCGCGGACTGACTCTGCCCGGGTGGCTCCGCCGTCCACAAGCGTCAGGAGGGGTCCGCCGTCGGCCAGTTCCTCCCGGAAGTCGTCGCACATCCGGCGCAGGCCATGGTCACCGGCGGGGAGGGCGACGCAGACCTGGCTGGCCACCCCCGACGCGACGATTCCCCGCAGGGCATGCATCAGGATTGGCTCGCCGCCCAGGGGCACGGCCGCCTTGGGCATGCCGTAGCCGAGGCGCTGCCCTGAACCGGCGGCCACGACGATGACTGCCGTGACCAGGCGCGGAGATGATTCACTCATGCGGACTAGCCTACGACGCCGGCGCCCGGGTTCGGTGCGCCCGGCCCGGCAGGATTTGGGCCTAAAAAAGCCCCGGCAGCACTTGCGTGCCGCCGGGGCTAAATTCTTAGGAAGCCAGGACCTCGTCGAGAACGCTTGCAGCCTTCTCCTCGTCGGTCTTCTCAGCCAGCGCCAGTTCTGAAATCAGAATCTGTCGGGCCTTGGCCAGCATTCGCTTTTCGCCTGCGGAAAGGCCCCGGTCGTGATCCCGGCGCCACAGGTCGCGAACAACCTCGGCCACCTTGATGACGTCACCGGAAGCAAGCTTCTCCAGATTTGCCTTGTACCTGCGTGACCAGTTGGTGGGTTCCTCGGTGAACTCGGCGCGGAGCACATCAAAAACATGCTCCAGGCCTTCCTTGCCCACTACGTCCCGGACCCCAACAAGGTCAACGTTTTCTGCTGGAACTTCAATGGTCAGATCACCCTGGGCCACCTTGAGCTTGAGATACATCTTCTCTTCGCCCTTGATGGTGCGCATCTTGATTTCTTCAATCTTCGCAGCACCGTGGTGAGGGTAAACTACTGTCTCGCCGACCTCAAATACCATGTGGACATTTCCCCTTTCCCGCAGACCAGTTTATCACGATTCAGGCATATGACCGGCCGGAGAAAGGGCTCCCAACCGCGAAAATACGCGGAAAAACGGCCCAATCAACTCCCCGGACCCCCTTGACGGATGGGCGGATTAGTGCATCAGGTGAGCGTTCCCACAGCGCATGTGACACCGCCGAATCCTCGTTTGACGCTGTTTGCGGATAGGCTATGGCTGCAAAAGACTTCAAATTTCTCGAGGAGTACGTGACGTGCGTTCCACTGCGATGAACCGGGCCCAGCGCGGCAAACTGGCACTGACGGCTGCTGCCCTTGGCGCCAGCCTGCTGACCGCGGGCTGCGGTTACATCACGCCCCAGCAGACCAGCCACCAGTACTCCGCCTCGGACGGCATCCGCGCTGACCTCGGGCCCCTGCAGCTGCGCAACATCCTCATCGTCTCCACCGGCGAAGACGAGCCCGGCCGCCTGATCGGCGCCGTCTACAACTCATCCTCGAAGGACGTGAAGCTCACTGTCAACGGCGCCAAGGGCTCCCAGACCCAGGTTTCGGTCAAGGCCAACTCCTCCACGTTCCTCAACGAAGACTCGGACGCAGCCATCCTGAGCACCAGCGGCGGCAAGCCCGGCTCCCTGGTGGACCTGAAGGTCAGCGAAAACGGCACCAACGTCAGCAGCACCGTCAAGGTCCCGGTCCTTGACGCCACCTTGCAGGAGTACAAGGGCTACGTCCCCACCCCGAGTGCCTCGGAGTCTGCCACGCCGTCGGCTTCCTCCTCGGCAAGCCCCTCTGCGGGCGCGACCTCGGGCGCCACGTCGAGCGCCACCCCGTCGGCTACCGCCACCGCCACCGCCACCAGCCGCTAGGCAGGTACCGGACCGGAGACAGACAACACCGGACATAACGAAAGGGAGGAGCCACCGGCTCCTCCCTTTCGTTATGCCTTTGTCCTTGCCGCGTGAGCTTAGGGTTCGAACTTGTAGCCGAGGCCGCGCACGGTCACCAGGTAGCGGGGGGCGGAAGGATCCGGTTCGATCTTGCCGCGGAGTCGCTTCACGTGCACGTCCAGGGTCTTGGTGTCACCCACGTAGTCGGACCCCCATACCCGGTCGATCAACTGGCCGCGCGTCAGCACCCTGCCCGAGTTCCGCAGGAGCATCTCCAGGAGCTCGAACTCCTTCAAGGGAAGCAGGACCTGCTCGCCGTCAACGCTCACCACGTGGCGTTCGATGTCCATCCGGACCGGGCCGGCCTGCACCGTGGCGGACACCAGTTCCTCCGGCTCGCCCTGGCGGCGCAGTACGGCCCGGACCCTGGCCACCAGTTCGCGGGACGAGTAGGGCTTGGTGACGTAGTCGTCGGCGCCGAGCTCAAGGCCCACCACTTTGTCGATTTCGGAGTCCTTCGCGGTCAGCATGATGACCGGAACGCTGGAGCGCTGGCGCAGCTGGCGGCAGACCTCGGTGCCCGAAAGCCCGGGGAGCTGCAGGTCCAGCAGCACAAGGTCGGCGCCGTTGCGGTCGAACTCGGTGATGGCGTCCAGGCCGTTGTCCACCACCTCGACCTCGAAACCCTCTTTGCCCAGCAAATAGGACAACGGATCGCTGAACGACTCCTCATCCTCCACTATCAAGATCCTGCTCAAGCGCTAGCTCCTCGTTCTGTTGCGCCGGCGGCGCGGGGTACTTGGGTGAGGGTGGGCTGTTCCGGCGCCTTCCGTGCCGGCAACCCCGCCGGCACGTTTGCCTCGGAAACGCCCGGTCCGCCGTCGGCATCCTGCCCCTCCATTTCGGGCAGCCGGAGGGTGAAGGTGGATCCCTGCCCCGGCTGGGACCACAGCGTCACTTCGCCGCCGTGGTTCTGTGCCACGTGCTTGACGATGCTCAGGCCCAGGCCGGTGCCGCCCGTCTGGCGGGAACGTGCCGCATCCACCCGGTAGAAGCGTTCGAACACGCGCTCCTGGTCTTCGGGCGTGAGGCCGTCCCCCTGGTCGGTCACGGAGATGGAGACCAGGCCCTCCCGGGAACGGACACCGATCCCCACCCTGGTATTGGCGGGCGAATAGCGGATGGCGTTGTCGATAAGGTTGCGCAGCGCTGTCACCAGGAGGTCCTGGTCGCCGAAGACCTTGCCGTCGGTCCGGCCGCCCACCACGATGCTGATGTTCTTGCTTTCCGCTGGGAGCTGCGAGCGGTCGACGGCCTCGGCGATCACGGCGTTGATGTCCACCGGGCCGCCCTGCTGGGTGACGCTGGCGCCCTGCAGCCGGGACAGTTCGATGATGTCCTGGACCAGGGCGGCCAGGCGGGCGGATTCCTTGTGCATGCGCTTGGCGAAGCGGCGGACGGCTTCCTCGTCATCCGCAGACGATTCCAGCGCTTCAGCGAGCAGCGAGATGGCGCCCACCGGGGTCTTCAGTTCATGCGAGACGTTGGCGACGAAGTCGTTACGGATTTCCTCGGTGCGGGTGATTTCGGTGCGGTCGTCGGCGAGGAGGAGGATGTATTCCTCACCCAGCATGGCTGCCCGGACCTGGACGATGATGGTCCCCTGCCCCAGCGGCCCCCGGGGAAGCTCCAGCTGCTTTTCCAGGATGACGCCGTCTCGCCGGACCCCTGCCGTCATGTCCAGGAGTTCCTTGTGCACCACGGTGTGCCCGCGGACCAGGCCGTACGCATAGGCTGCAGGGCTGGCGCGGACCACGCCGTCCACGTCGTCCAGCACCACAAAGGCGCGTCCGACGACGGCAAGCACCTCCGCTGCCCCGGCCGGGAGCGACAGTTCGCCGGCATCGACGTCCAGCAGTTCGCGCTGCTTCTCGCTGACCCGGTAGGCAAGCACGCCGAACGTGCCAAGCGCCAGGCCGATAAGGCCGGCGACCAGACCAATGAGCATAGGATCCACAGCTCCACTTTATGCTCTTGCCTGGCGCGGTCCGCCGCCTTGGGGCCCTTCCGCCAACGGTTCAACTAACGTTCATCTGTGTGCGCATAATCGTTTACCGGGCGATGCCAGAGTTGGTGGTTAGAGCGCCCATTGGCGACACAATTCCTGCTGCCCGGAACCGGCCGGCGGGAGTTCCAAGGAAAGGACGCCTACGTGCGTAAGGTTTTTCAGGAAGAGCTCACCCAGGTCGGTGACCAGCTGGTGGAGATTTCCCGGCTGGTCAGCGAAGCGATGCACAAGGCCACCACCTCATTCCAGGTGGCGGACGTGGACCTCGCCCAGGATGTCATCGCGGCGGATGCACGCATCGACTTCCTGCAGAACAGCCTGGATGAGCGGGCGATCGACATCCTGGCGCTGCAGGGCCCGGTCGCCAGCGACCTGCGGATGATCGTGGGTTCCCTCCGGATGAGCGCCTCCCTTGAGCGGATGGGCGACCTTGCCCGCCACATCGCCCAGCTGGCCCGCCTCCGCTACCCGTCCAATGTGATCCCGGAGTCCATGACGGAGACGTTCAACCGGATGGCCGAACTCGACCAGGAGATTGCCGACAAGCTGACGGTCCTGCTGGAGAGCCGCGACCTCGAAGTGGCCAGGGACATCCTCAAGGCGAACACCGCCATCAACGACCTGCACCTGAGCGTCTTCAAGGCCATCGCAGCCCCCGAATGGACCGAATCCCCCGCCACCACGGTGGATGTGGCCCTGGCCAGCCGCTATTTCGAGCGGTTCGCTGACCA
This sequence comes from Arthrobacter sp. NQ7, assembly GCF_029581595.2. NCBI lineage: Bacteria > Bacillati > Actinomycetota > Actinomycetes > Micrococcales > Micrococcaceae > Arthrobacter > Arthrobacter sp. NQ7. Next base: position 23,777 of record NZ_JARFXU020000023.1, read on the forward strand.
CGGCGTTTCCGTTGCCCAGAAGGTGACGTACCTGGTGACCGGCGCCTGGCAGCCGAACGCCACCGAACACAGCTAAACCGGCAGCCAGAACTTACGACGGCGGGCTGGTCACCCCTGGTGACCAGCCCGCCGTCGTCGTTTCACTTTTGACGCAGCGCGTTCTTCGGCCGGAGTGCGTCTAAGGGAGGAACGACCGAGCACCCGGCGAAGAACCGCGAAGTCTTATTTCTTGCCCTGGTTGGCGACCGCAAGGATTGCCTCTTCGGCGGCCTCCGGATCGAGGTAGGTGCCGCCGGGCTTGACCGGCTGGAAGTTTTCGTCCAGTTCGTACACCAGCGGGATGCCGGTGGGGATATTCAGGCCGGCGATGGCGTCGTCGCTGATGCCGTCCAGGTGCTTGACGAGGGCGCGGAGCGAATTGCCGTGCGCGGTGACCAGGACGGTCTTGCCGGCCTTGAGGTCCTCCTTGATGTCCGACTCCCAGTAGGGCAGGAGCCGCACCAGGACGTCCTTGAGGCACTCGGTGCGCGGCAGGGCGTCGCCCAGGTCCGCATAGCGGGGGTCGTGGGCCTGCGAGAACTCGGAGTCGTCGGACAGGGGCGGCGGCGGGGTGTCGTAGGAGCGGCGCCACTGCATGAACTGCTCTTCGCCGTACTCGGCGAGGGTCTGGGCCTTGTCCTTGCCCTGCAGGGCTCCGTAGTGGCGTTCGTTCAGGCGCCAGTCACGCTTGACCGGGATCCAGCCGCGGTTGGCCTTGTCCAGGGCGATGTTGGCCGTGTTGATGGCCCGCTTCAGCAGCGAGGTGTAGAGGATGTCCGGCAGGATGTTGTTCTCCACCAGCAGCTCACCGCCGCGCGCTGCTTCCGCGCGCCCCTGGTCGTTCAGGTCAACGTCCACCCAGCCGGTGAACAGGTTCTTTGCGTTCCATTCGCTGTGGCCGTGGCGCAGCAGAATCAGCTTGTAAGTCATGATTTTCATCCTAGCCGAGCAGTGTTGCCGCCCGCCGAGCGTTACAAGGCCTGGTGCCCCGCCTCCCCTCCGCCGGGGATAGGGTGGGTCGGTGGTTCAAAAGGCTGAACGGGTCAACGCCCCGCAACTTTCCGGCAGGATTGCCGCCGCCAGGCAGGGCCGGCCGGTAGGCAACGTCACCCGGGGCACCACCAACCCGAACCGGATGCGGCGGCTGGACCGGTGGCTCGCCGGGCCCCAGGCCTGGCGCCTCCGCTCCGCGGCGGACCCGCTTGTGGTGGACCTGGGCTACGGCGCCAGCCCCGCGACCGCCGTCGAACTCCATGACCGGCTGGCCGCTGTCCGGCCGGACGTGCGGGTCTGCGGCATCGAGATTGAGCCGGAGCGGGTCCGGGCGGCACTGCCGCTGCAGCGGCCCGGGCTCACCTTCCACGTTGGCGGCTTCGAGTTGCCTGTGCCGGGACGCCCTGTCGTGGTCCGCGCCTTCAATGTGCTGCGGCAATACGAGGAAGCCGACGTTCCCGGCATCTGGCGGCTGGTGCAGGAGCGGTTGTCTCCGGAGGGCCTGTTCGTCGACGGCACCTGCGACGAAATCGGGCGGCGTGTCACTTGGGTGGCGCTCGACCGGGACCGTCCGCTGTCCCTGAGCATCTCGGTCCGGTTCGGCAGCTTCGACCTGCCGTCGGACGTGGCCGAGCGGCTGCCGAAGGCACTTATCCACCGCAACGTCCCCGGCGAACCGGTGCACGCCTTTATGCAGGCAATGGACAGGGCGTGGCTTGAAAGCGCCCCGCTCGCCTCGTTTGGCAACCGGCAGCGTTGGGTGGGCATGTGCCGGAGCATGCGCGGCGCCGGCTGGCCGGTCCAGGACGGACCTGCCAGATGGCGGCTGGGCGAACTGACCGTGGACTGGGAGTCAGTGGCACCCCTGGATCACCAGGGGCCGTAGGGTCCCATGTTGCGGCTGCCTCCGCGGCCTGCGTCCTTGACGGCGGGCCGGACGTCGGCCAGGTAGACCGAGGCGGCCACCACAGCGGCGAGTCCGAACAGGCCGAGCGTGCTGAAGAAACCGCCGCTGCCACCGACGCTCAGGGTCGAATAGAGCGAGATGCCGCCGATAAAGACAGCGCCGCCGGTGAGGGCAAGCCAGAACATTTTGGTGCGCTTGCCGGTGGCTTCGAAGGCGTTGGCCCGGTGCCTGACGCAATCAACAACCGCCCACAGCTCAAGGCCGAATGCCACAAAGGCAAGGATCAAAAACACTGCCCGCTCTACAGGCTGGATAAGTAGTTCGCCGTCCACAAGCCCAGCCTAGCCGCCAAGCGCGTCCAGCGCCTGCTTCAGGTCGGCCCAGAGGTCCTCAACATTTTCCACGCCGACGCTGAGGCGGACCAGGTTCTCCGGCACGCTGGCAGGTTCGGCCGAGTGCCGGCGCCGGCGCTCGATCAGGGACTCCACTCCGCCCAGGGATGTGGCAGGCAGCCAGAGGTCCAGGGCCTGCACCAGTTTGTCCGCAGAGCCGGCTCCGCTGAGTCCGGCCGAAGGTGCCACCTGGATGCAGATGATGGAGCCAAAGCCCTTCATCTGTTCCTTGGCGCGGGTGTGCCCGGGATCGGTGCCCAGCCCCGGGAAACGGATGGATTCGACGGCAGGGTGCGCGGCGAGGCGTTCCGCCAGGACCATGGCCGAGTCCTGGGACCGTTCCACCCGGAGGGCGAGGGTCCGCAGGCCCCGGAGCGCCAGCCATGCCTCGAACGGACCGGCGATGGCGCCGTGGATGATGCGGTGGTGGAGCAGTGCCGAGCGGAGGTCCGGGTCCGGCGTGACCAGCGCCCCAAGGACGACGTCGGAGTGCCCGGCAAGGTACTTGGTCACCGAATGCAGGACGACATCGGATCCCAGCAGCAGGGGTTGCTGGACCAAGGGGGTGGAGAAGGTGTTGTCCGTGACGACGATTGCGCCGTGATGGTGCGCGGCCGCCGCGACGGCGGACATGTCCGCGATTCCCAGCATGGGGTTGGTGGGGCTTTCCAGCCACAACATCGACGCGGCCTTCCCGGCCGGACCCTGGGGCGCCAGGGCGGCCTTCACGGCATCAGTGTCCGCGATGTCCACGGTGCGGAGCTCAAGAAACCCCTTTCGGGCGAGCTCCGAGGCCATGACCAGCGACCCCGAGTAGCTGTGGTTCGGCATCACCAACACGCCACCGGCCGGGATCAGCGACAAGGCTGAACTGACAGCGGCCAGACCGGACGCGTACAGGAGCCCGGGCAGCGCGGATCCTTCCAGCTGGCCAAGCGCTTCCTCGAACGGATCCCAGGTGGGGTTCGAGTACCGGCCGTAGCCCCTGTCACCGTCGCCCAGGGGGCCTGTACCGAAATAGGTGGAGGACAGTGTGATGGGCGGGTTCACCGGCTGGTCCCTTTCCCGCGGCGGACGTCCCGCCGCCACCACGACAGTCTCGGGCGAAAGTGATGCAGCCTGGTGCTCGGAAAGACTCATGGTCAAAAGGGTACTGTTCCTGACGAAACCGCCGGAAAGCGGTGACGCTTTGTGGACGCCGGTTCATCCACCCTTCCTGCACAGGGTGTCCGCGGAGGCCGACAATGTCCCCACCCCTCGGTAGGCTTGAGAAGTGAACAAACAGAGCGCCGGCATATTCATCGCATTCGAAGGTGGCGACGGCGCCGGCAAGTCCACCCAGGCGTCCCGGCTTGCGTCGGTACTCGAATCCCGTGGCTACACGGTGCTCCGTACCCGTGAACCGGGCGGCACTCCGGTGGGCGAGAAACTGCGCTCCCTGGTGTTGGACCATGGCAACGGCGAGATTGACGCCCATACGGAAGCCCTCATCTTTGCGGCATCCCGCGCCGCCCATGCCAGCCAGATCATCCGGCCTGCCCTGGACCGCGGCGAAATCGTGCTGACGGACCGCTACATCGACTCCTCCGTCGCCTATCAGGGGGCCGGCCGCGGCCTCGGCCAGGACGCCGTGCGCTCCGTCAATGAGTGGGCCACCTCCGGCCTGCAGCCCCACCTCACCGTCCTGCTGGACGTCGACCCGGAACTGGGGCGCCGCCGCCGGACCGCGGGCCAGGCAGCCGAGGACCGCCTTGAGTCGGAGGCCGACGAGTTCCACACCCGGATCCGGAACGCCTTCCTTGACCTGGCGGCGGGACGCCCCGACTCCTACCTGGTCCTCCCTGCCCACTTGCCGGTCGATGAACTGGCCCGCCGGATCCTCGCCCGGGTTGACCGCCTGCTCCCTGGACCCGCCGCCCCCGCCCCGGCGGGGAGCGCTGCCCCGGAGCCGGCAGCGCACGGGTCCGCCGCGGACGGGGGCGCCCCGTGACTGTCTGGGACGACCTCCAAGGCCAGCCAGCCGTCGTCGGGCAGCTGCGCCAGGCCGCCAGCGGCGAGGCGTTGACGCACGCCTGGCTGTTCACCGGTCCGCCGGGGTCGGGCCGTTCCAATGCCGCCAAGGCGTTCGCGGCCGCGTTGAACTGCGACCAGGATGACGTCCGCCTGCGCGGCTGCGGCCAGTGCCAGGCGTGCCACACGATCCTGGGGGAAACCCACTCCGACGTGACTTTCGTACGCACCGAGAAGGTCACCATCACCATCGACGAAGCCCGGGAACTGGTGGCCACCGCCGGCAACCGGCCGTCGTCGGGGCGGTGGCGGATCATCGTGGTGGAGGATGCCGACCGCATGGCCGAGCGCACCACCAACGTGCTGCTCAAGGCCATTGAGGAACCTACGCCGCGGACGGTATGGATGCTCTGTGCACCGTCCCCTGCCGACGTCCTGGTTACCATCCGGTCCCGCTGCCGCAGCGTTGCCTTGCGGCTCCCGCCAGCGTCCGACGTCGCCGCCCTGTTGGTCCGGCGCGATGGCGTAGACCCCGCACTCGCAGAGCAGGCGGCCCGGGCAGCGCAAAGCCATGTGGGCATCGCCCGGCGGCTCGCGAGGGATCCCGAGGCCAGGGAACGCCGCCTGGAGACCGTGAGGTTTCCGCTGGGGCTGCGCGGCGTGACCGCGGCCGTGATGATGGCGGACAAGCTGGTCAAGATCGCCACCGCCGAGGCCAACAGCTCCAACGAGGAGCGGGACGCCGCGGAGAAGGCAGCCCTCCTGGCAACGCTGGGAGCTCCAGAATCCGGAACCCTGCCCCCGGCGATGCGCAGCCAACTGAAACAGCTGGAAGACGACCAGAAACGGCGGGCCAAGAGATCCATCACTGACTCCCTGGACCGGACGCTCACTGATCTGCTGTCCTTCTACCGGGACGTACTGATCATCCAGCTCGGGAACGCAGTGGAACTGGTTAATGTTGAGCTGACGAGTGAACTGGAGGAGTTCGCCGCCCGCACCTCCGCCGAAACCACCCTGGCCCGCATGGACGCCATCAACAAAGCCCGCGAACGCATTACCACCACCAACGTTGCCCCGCTGCTGGCTATCGAGTCCATGGCGGCCAGCCTGATCCAGCCCTCCAAGGAGACCCGATGACTGCCCGCCCCCTGCCCGCACGCCACAGGTCCCTGAATGCGGCAGCCCGCGCAGCCGGCGCCATGGCACTGGCCGTGCTGTTGGCCTCGTGCAGCCTGTTGAACGGTGGGGACCGGAACCCGCCGGAAGCGGCCACCGCGAAAGCCGACCCTTCGATTGTTGCGTCCGCGCCCGCCGGGCTGGAGAAGTTCTACTCCCAGGAAGTGGTGTGGCAGCCCTGCGAAGGGGAATTCCAGTGCGCCAAGGTAACGGTGCCGCTTGATTATGCAAACCCCGGCGGCGGGACCATCCAGCTTGCGGCGCTGCGCGCTGCCAGCACAGGAAAGAAGACCGGCAGCCTCCTGGTCAACCCCGGCGGCCCGGGCGCCTCCGGTTACGACTTTGTCAAAGACGCTGCAGCGACGCATTTCTCGGCGGCAGTCCGCAACGCCTATGACCTGGTGGGCTTCGACCCCCGGGGCGTGAAGCGTTCCGCTCCAGTCACGTGCATGTCGGATGCGGAACGGGATGCCTCCCGGGCCAAAATCTATGCGCTGGAAACCGACGCCGGACTGTCCGCGGCAAGGGCTGACAACAAGGCGATTGCGGACCAGTGCGCAGCCCAGACGGGCCCTGTGCTGGGCCATATTGACACTGTCAGCGCCGCCAAGGACCTGGACGTTCTGCGCGCCGTCGTGAACGACACAAAGCTAAATTACCTGGGGTACTCGTACGGCACATTCCTGGGTTCCACCTACGCCTCCCTCTTCCCGGACAACGTGGGCCGAATGGTCCTGGACGGCGCACTGGATCCGTCCATCAGCAACGAGGAACTGACCAGCGGCCAGGCCCGCGCCTTCGAAAAGGCGCTCCGCAGCTACGTCGCCAGCTGTCAGCGGCAGGGCAAGTGCCCACTGGGCGGCGATGTGGACTCCGGCGTACAGCAGATCCGGGACCTGATCGCCGCCATCGAGCAGACACCCCAAACGGCCAAGGACGGCCGGAGGGTCAACGCGACCATGTTCGTGAGCGGACTGATCACCCCGCTTTACAACGACCAAAGCTGGCCGGCCCTCACCCAGGCGCTTGAGGCCGCGGTGTCGGGTGACGTGAGCCTGATGCTGCGGCTGTCCGACCTTGCCGCCGACAGGGCGTCCGACGGTTCCTACACGTCGAATTCCACGTTCGCGTTCAATGCAATCAACTGCCTTGACTACCCAATGGTTTCGGACACGGCCGGGATGCGTGCCGAACAGAAGCGCCTCGAACAGGACTCCCCCACTCTCGGCTACTACTTTGCCTACGGCGGCGTAACCTGCGCCGGCTGGCCCTACAAGAATCTCCGGGCCCCGGCGCCGGTGGAATACAGCGGGAAGTCCCCCATCGTCGTCATTGGCACGACGGGGGATCCAGCCACTCCCGTTGACTGGGCAGCATCGCTGCGCAAGCAGCTGGGAAATGCATCTCTGCTGACGTGGAAGGGTGAAGGGCATACCGCCTATGGCCGGGCCAACAGCTGCCTGGAAGACTCGGTGGACAACTACCTGGTCAGCGGCAAGCTTCCGGCGGACAATACGGTCTGCTGACCGCTCCACCCGGTTCCATCCATCCCATTTTGACCGGGGCCGCGGGACTCTATTACAGTTGACTCTTGCATGAGGCGCCCGGTTCCGCCGGGGATTTCATGCGGTGCTTCCTTAGCTCAGTCGGTAGAGCGTTTCACTCGTAATGAAAAGGTCATCAGTTCGATTCTGATAGGAAGCTCGGGATAAACCCCGGACAGCCCCTTCTTTTAGGGGTTTCCGGGGTTTTTCGCTGGTTAAGCGGCGGGTCTCAAAAGAGGGCAGGGCACACTTATGGCACACTTTCATCAACTCTCGCTCGTCGTTTCCACTATGAAGTGAGTGTAGTTCCCTCCAGTGAACGCACTGCCCGACAGGGCTGGTCCGCTCTAGGTTTCCCAGGAGAACTTTGGGGGTGGAGTGCGAGTGAGCGCCCGTCCCAACTCGGCGCACCAAGCTAGGTCCGCCCCACTCCCGCCCGCGGTGTCGGAGCAGACAAGTACAGACCAAACATGGTCCACGAGGTCACTAACGAGGATTGCGGACGATTCGCAGTCAGAACGTCGACCGGGAGTCGACACCTGCTCTCCCTTGGGTGCCCGCACCGTTACTCGTTTTGTGACAGCCGAAGTGGCAGCAGATGCCTTCGCATCGGTCTTCTCTTTCTCCGTCCCTACTCCGGGGCGACGGAGAAGAAATACCACTACTCAGGCTTGAGGTCAGCAGATAGGATCGCCGGCACGCCTTGGATCCAATTGCGTCCCGACCACTCGACTCCACGAACTACTTCTTCAGTGATTTGCATAAAGCGACTCGAAGCGCCCTAACCAGTGGTGGCTCCGGGTGTTGTTGACGCACTTCCGCCCCAGGCTGACCGCACTTCACGGAAGACCGGTGCCGGCGGAACCCAGGTGTGACGTCTCCCCCAGGCAAGTACCCGGAAGGCGTGCAGGTCTGGACGATTTCAGGCATTCCCGACAGAGGCCGGCCCGACCGCAACCGGGCGCACTTGTCCCTGCCGGGCCGGACGGATGAGCACCGTTTCGATTTCCAGGGCCGAGGCGACATCTGGCTCGGCCAGCCCACCGTCTCGTGAACTTCGAGGTCCCCCGCCAGAAGCTCTGAGCCAGCCCCACCACCCGTTGGCACTGCTTCTCATGTTCGTGGAGCAGTGCCAACGGGCGGGATCAGCGCCGCCGGCGGAAGTGGCCCCGAACGCGCTTTCCGCCTCGCATGTGCTCCTCAACCCACACGTCGCCGTGGGAATGGCCGGGCATCGAGGCGGAGGTTCCGCCCAGGTCGATCACTGCCGGGGCCGGAGTGAGTGATGCAACCCGCTGAACGTTCTCACCTTCGAAGGCCTTGGCCATGTAGCCAAGGGAGTCAGGTTCCGCGCCGAGGCCGAGGGCTTCCTCCCGCCAGTGCGATACTGCAGCGGCGACCTGCTGTAGCCGGTCTATGGCCGCGTCCCTGGTCAGACGGAAAGCATACGTAAAATCCAGAAGCTCCCGAACGTCCCTGTCGAAGAGTCCCCCGTTTGGGGTCAGCGGTGCCTCTGACGTTCCGCCCGGCACCGGGTTCACGTCGAACGACGGTGACAGGCGCCAGCCCTTGCCGGTCCGCAGGAGCCCGTGGTTCCGCATATGGTCATCGGTGTTGTTGACCATGGCAATAAGGGCGGCCCGGCTGAACAGCTCGTTGGCGTCGCGAACCGGATCTGCAGAGATACGGGCGACTTCCGCGGCGATCTTCACGTAATCCGGATGTGCGTATGTGTCCAGCTGAAGGGCTGTCCGCACGCTCATGTACGGAACGCGGCGGTCCCCCTCCCGGTCGAACCGGCGGGTGAGGAAGATGTGGGAGAACTCGGTCAAGGGCATCAGCCGGGACTCGGCAACCCTGATGCCGGCCCGCTGTTGAAGCCGGATAGCTACCATCTCCCACAGCTGCACGTTGCCGACGTCTGAGGTTTTCGGAAATTTTGCGAGCAGCATCGACCCGTCATCGTCCCGCACCCAGGCCTTTGGCTGGGCACCGCCCGGGGAGGATCCGGCGCCCATGAGCAGGGAGTTCTCTTCCTTGACCTCACCGGTCTCAGCGAAAAGCCTGGCTTCCTCCGCCAAGGCGGCGAGGTCGCGGATCCCGGCGCCGCGGCCCCAGGAGGACAGGAACTGCCCCTTCTCCCTGAAGCGGAGCGCACCCTGCCTGGTCTCGTCGTTGACCATGAGGAGGTAGCTGGCTTCTCCTGTGGGCGGGATGCGGCCGGCGCCTTGGGCGCGGGCCTGCTGGCGCAGCTCTTCGAACAGCAGCTTCCTGCCCCAGTCATCCGGGGCGGCATCCTGGAAGGATCCGAAGAGCTCCCGTCCCTGGGTTGGGTTCTGCGGACCGCGCCGCAGCGGAAGCTCAGGAGAGATGTCGAAGGCGTCCGCCGCAGACATCCAACTGTCGGCGTAGGTGAATGACACGTGCTCGCGCGGGGAGAGTCCGTCTGTTTCGATCTCCATCACGCCTGCGAGGGCGTCGTTGACGAGGACTTCCACCCGGCGGATGTTCCGGGCTGCCATTAGCCCTGCCTCGGGGCGCGCTGGCGGTTGAGCAGGTGCGCGCGGGCCCTGCCAAGGTCCGTGTTCAGCGGGTCAAGGGAGCTGACGAGGTCATCGGCGATACCAAGCACTGACGCCACGGTCATCAGGTGCTCGACCTTTCCACCCTCGCCGGCTTCCAGGCGCATGAGTGTCGAACGCGACACGTCCGCGCGTTCAGCAACAAGGTCCTGGGACAGGCCGAGAATGATCCGGCGGCTTTTCAGGTTGGCGCCGAGCCGCTGCATCGCCTCACTACTGTTCATGTAGCTAGTCTAAGGCATTAACTCTACTAACGCGTCTAAATAGCTATACTATTCCTAGACCGATCCCTCAGCCGCTAGCCGCCTGCCAAGCATAAGTGCGAGCAACTCTCGCGAGAGTTTAATGAACAGGGACTGCCAATTGATACAAATACTGCGATGAGAAAGCATTAGTGAATGAATCACATCGACTTCATGGCGACGGCGCAGGTCGCCGAACGTCTTGGAATCACCCAGGTTTCGGTGCGCCAACTGATCGCATCCGGACAATTGGCTGTTGTCAGTAGGGTTGGCCGGTCCATCCTCATTGACCGCTCTTCTGTCGAACGGCTGGCCGCCATTGGCACCCGCCGCGGCCGTGCCTGGACTGCCCGGATCGCCTGGGCTGCGCTGGCGCTGCTCTCAGGCCAGAATCCCACTTGGATCTCGGCATCCGAGGAGTGGCGCCTGAAGAAGCGGCTCAGCACCCTGGATGCCAAGGCTGTTTCCGTCCTGGCACGGAACAAGGACCACACCTTCCGCTACCGGGCAACGCCCGACGCGCTGCTCGCCCTCAGTGACTACCTGATCGCCAGCGGTGCGACCGCCATGCGCGACGAGGCGACCGCCGAGACATTCGGCATGACCGGCGGCAGCGGCATCGCCGAAGGCTATGTCATGGCCGGCGACGCCCATGCCCTTGCCAACTCCTTCGGACTGGTCCAAGACCCCGAGGGCAACGCCATCATCCACGAGGTCGAACTGGAGGAACCCTTCACCGGAGGCACAGCGCCCGTGGCCGCCGTGGCGGTGGACCTGATGGGCTCACTGGCCACCCGTGAGCGCAGCGCTGGCCAGCGCGTGATCGAGGAGCTGCTCCGCGCCCGGTGAGCCACGGGGCGGGGCCGGACACCTCAACGCACAGCCGCGCCGCCCAATCGCGCGGCGGACCGAAGGGCGTCCCAGGGCACACCCCCAAGTGGCCTGAAGGGGCCACCTGCGCCGGCCACAGCCGGGGCCTCGATTCACGTCGGGTGCCCCGGCTTTTGTGTGCCCGGGTAATCTTCCCGCCGGCGACACCTTGTCGGTTAGCATGGGGCGACCGGGCGCCGCATCACGAAGCCCGCTGGTTTTCTGGGAGATTCATGGACGAAGACGCGATCATCGATGCAGCCTGGCAGGCCGCCCTTCGCCAAGTCCCCGCGACGGTGACGACCTACACCACCACGATGAATATCCGCAGCCGGGTAAAGCGTGTCCTGATCCTGGCGGTCAATGACTCAGTCGGCTGGGTCTGGGTTCACGAGGGCCGAGCATTCTGGGGGGCGGGCAGCGTCATCAGCGGCAAGACGAACGTCATGAACTGTTTCGCCGGCAGTGTGGACACCAACTTCGCCGTGCTCAGTTCCCTGGTCGCTGAGTGGTACCTCTGGGTGCGCCCTCCGCAAGGCACTCCGATGGCCGCGCCGCGGGATGTCGCTCGGGAGTTCGTCCGCGCCCTGGAGAACGGCATGACCCCGCCCACCGTGAACCGGCTGGTACGCCCGGCAGCGCCCAGCCCTGCCGGCACGGCGCCTGCCGGCCAGCCCCGGGGCGCCGCTCCTGCAGGCTCCCACCCCAGCTTCCACGCCAATCCCCACCCGCCGAGGGCGGGGCGCGCGGAAACAGACCTCAACGATGTCCGGATGGTCACCGCCCACCCGGCAACGATCCCCGCCGTGGTCGGGGGCTTCTTCCTGCTGGTGGCCATCCTCGGTGCCCCGTACTCCTTCTACGAGGTGGTCCGCTGGGCCGTCACCGGCATGGCCGTCTGGTCCGCCATTGTCGCCGGCGGCCAGCAGCGCACCGGCTGGATGGTCGCGTTCATCGCCACCGTGCTCCTGTTCAACCCGCTCATCCCGGTGTACCTGACCAGGGAGTCATGGGTGCCCCTGGACGTCGCCGCGATGGTGCTGTTCATCAGCGGCGCTGTGAAGCTGGAGGAGTCACACCCGGCCCCGCGGTAAGAGGCGTGGGGAACGATTCACGCGCATGCCGCACACATGAGGTCCAAGAGCAGGCGTCAACGTCATCGTTCCGGTTTTCGAACAGGGCCGGGCTGCGAAGCGGAGGTCGTGCCGGGAGTTTTTACACCTTTCCTCCTGCCATGGTGTTTCCTGCGTCCCATGCTCCGAAGAGCGGGCGGTATATCCGGCCCGCTCTTTGTCATTCCCGGCGTCATCTCCTGGGCCAGCCGGCCCGACCTGGCCCACAAGGCCGCCAACACGTATGCCCGGCCCACCCGCCGCACCACGGTCTCCCCCGTCGACCCGTAACCCAGCCCGTCCCCAGCAGTGGCCCCTGACCGTCCGCGGCAGGGGCCACTGCCGTCTCCGGCAACTGTCTCCGGGCGCGTCATCCGCCCAGGCGCGGCGAGCATCATCAGCAGCGCTTTTTGGCCGGCGCCGGATGACCTAGGATCGGCAGGTTGTCTCACCGAAAGCACCCTCTCTTCATGGATCCCCTCCGCTATGCCCTCGGGCTCTCCGTCATGTTCCTGTCTCTTCTGGTCATGACTCTCATCGCCCATTTCGCCCTCCCGACCGCACGCCGCAGGGGCACTTCCGAGCCGGAATCGGAGGAACAAAGGGCGTGCCGTACATCGACATCAACCTGCACAAGGGCCGGCCGAAGTGGGTCGGATACGCGATTCTTGCCGTTCTGGCTGCCCTGACGATCCTCGTGGTGGTGCTCGCACTGACCCGCGGATCGGCCGAGAGCGTGGCCTTCACCCGCTGCGCGACGCAGCGCGGAATGAGCGGCGTCAGCGTTTGAAGCCGTCAAAATGCGTTTTTGGGCCGATTTCGCGGTTTTGGGCCGGTTCTGACCGACCATGGCGACCGGATGGCGACCAGGTGGTCGCCCATAAAATTCCGCGCCAGTACTGGGAAGGAGGCCCCTTTATATATATATGGCGACTTAACCAACCATTTAACTACTACACATAAGGGAACCCTCGTTGTTTCCCGTTACTCACCTTCTCTCCTATAGGCATACCTCCCCGCGGTCGGTCAGGTCGCCCATTCCCGTTTTTCCGCGCCAGCACTGGGAAGCAGGGGTGGTCATCGGGTCGGTCACGGGTCGGTCAGGGTGGTCATCGCCGTTCCGGGCCACGAAGTATGCCTTCGGCGGGGCCGCCGCACACAACCAGAGCATGAGCAGCCACGCCTTCGACCGCGCCCAGCACACGAGGTCCACCGGCGGGACCTTCACCGCGGCAGCCCACTCCGACGACCGAGGAGCTGACACTCGCTAGGTATGACGTAACGCCCCGTCGCCCGTGGAGGGGTGGCTGTCTGGCTCACTGGGAATAGCCGCTTGCATAGCCAAGCGAGCCAATGACCCCCGAATCTGTTCGGGCGCTAGCCCCCAGGTGTGACCTGATTGCAGTGTGCGGGCGCCCCGCACTCGATCCCCTGCTAGCCCGGAGAGGAGAATGTTGGCGATTTCTCGATCTCTCAAGTAACGTGCGAATCACACAACTCAACCGAGCGGAAGACTGGAACCGACCAGCACGCACGGGACGCCACAGGCCCCATGGCCCACACACCACACAACTCAGCCGAGCGGAAGGGCGCTTCCATGGGGTTCATGCTGATGGCTTTCAGCATTGACAGCTACTAGTACGCCATGCTGCCTTGTCCGATCGGATGGATGGCTAGTGTCTCCGGCGGGTCTTATGCTGGCCTCATGCCTCAGTTCGATACCGACGCGCAGCCCGGCGAGCCAGAGTGGTGGCAGATCCTGGCAGCGCGGGGGCCTTGGATCCTACTCCTCGGATTCTTCCTCGTCTGCTTCATCTGGTGGCTTGCCGCCCGCCAGGATGCCAAGTCTGCCGAGCGCCAGAAGTTGTGGCGCCGTGCTGAGTGGGCGCTCGATGCTTCGTTGGACGAGGATCCGAAGCGGCAGCGTACCGGGCATGCCGTTCTTGACCTACTGGGCAGCAGAATCCCGGCAGGATCGGACGAAGCCCGAATCTTCGCCGAGGTAGTCCGAGAACGTCCTGCACGCCCCGACTGCGTAGCAGACACGGACCGCCGGCCTCGTTAGCAGCGGCAAACGGCCGAAGGGCGGGAGTTACGTGGGGCCCACGAGCCGCTTGACGCAGGGTTTCGGTTCGCCATGTGGGCATGGTCGGCGCCGCCGCGCAAATGGCTCGCGCGCCTCCGCGGTGTCTGGAAGGCAGTGGAAATGACCGACCGACAGAACGTCCCCGTCGCCGAGCGCGCCGCCCGGGTGGCCGCCGCCGTGGACGACTACCGGGGAAGCAGCAGCTTACGTCGGGCCCCACCTGCCCAGCGGTTGATGCCGAGAGGTGTGCGTGCCGGAAACCCTTGACCTCTACGGCGCGCGACGGTCATGCTGGACCCTACATCTGCTCGTCCAGAGGAGCGTCAACGTGGACATCTTCCGTAGCAAGTGGTCATTCAGGTCCCGTCTTCCCCTGACAGCGGTCCTTGCCGGGTTCTTGATGCTGTGCACTGTCCCGGCGGAAGCTGTAGCCGCCACGGGCGGAACAGGCAACGACGTTTCGTGGCCGCAGTGCAACAAATCGCTGCCCAAGGGCCAAACCTTCGGGATCGTGGGCGTCAACAAAGGGCTCGCGAACACCACCAACCCCTGCCTGGATTGGGAGCTGTCCTGGGCTGCTTCGTCCACCGGCGGGACGGGACAGCCCAAGGTGGCTCTGTACGTGAACACTGCCAATCCAGGATCCGCAGGCTCCTGGTGGCCAACCAGCAACACCTATGGCGGCAAGACGGTGACGAACCCATACGGCCAGTGCAGCAGCGGAGACTTCGGGCCGGCGTGCTCCTACATGTACGGCTACGCCAAAGCGTACGACGATGCCAACATCCGGGGCGTCAGCAATCCCGGCACCTACGCCTGGTGGCTTGACGTCGAAACCGGGAACAGCTGGTCGGCAGACCAGACTGCCAACCGCGCCGATCTGGAAGGGATGATGGCGTACTTCACGTCCATCGGCGCGACAACTGGGTTGTACTCCACGGCGAGCCAATGGTCCCAGATCGCAGGCACCGTCCCTGCCTCGAGCCCGCTCTACACAGTGAAAAGCTGGTTGGCCGGAGGCAGGTCCCTGACTGCCGCGAAGAGGATGTGCTCAGAAGCGGCGCTGACTGGGGGAGGGAAAGTTACCCTCACGCAGTATGTCTCGGGCACCTTCGACTACGACAACTCCTGCATCTGACTCACTGGGCCGTCCCGGTACTGGATCAGCCGGGGTTCCCCGCTGTGCCCCACACATGGGGGCCATGGAACCGTCCGCACTATCACCACCATCGACGAGCTGGCCGGACAAGAACCGGTTCGACTTCTACGGCGCGGTCTTGCTTCCTGCTGGCACGGCCTTGAAAGCACTCCCATGGCGGGCCGGGGAGTAGTGCCATCTTGGGCGCGTTTCCATGTGCGATCGCAGGGTTCACCTTGTTGGCTGTTAAGGTCAACCAAAGGTAGCCGGCGACTGAGCTCACCAGGCTTCGACATGACTCCAAGCCCCGCCGTGCCCGGCGGCCAGGCATTGGTATCGGCAAAATCTAGGATGTTTCAGTGAATTCTTTGGCACAGGGCGTGCGGGCGACCGACTTGAAGCGCACGAATGGTCGTGTCGTACTCGATGACGTTCGGGCTAACGGACCCACTACCGCGCCGGAGATCGGCAAGAGGACCGGGCTGTCCAAGCCGACCGTTGGTTCGGCCCTTCGAACCCTCCAGGGAGCCGGCTTTGTGCGGGAGCGGGGCCTCAAAGCGGGTCAATCCGGACAAGCTCCCCTGCTCTGGGCCATTGACGAGCGCGCAGGCCTGGTCCTGTCCCTCGACGTAGGAACGCAGTGGGTGCGGCTTGGTCTGCGCAGACTGGACGGGCAGCCCCGCGGGACGTTCCGTGCACGGTCAGAGTCCGGATCCGCAGAGGACATGTTGCACGCGCTGACGGAAGCACTGAGTGGCCTGCTCGCCCAGGAAGGTGTGGCGAGGGAGGCGATCGTGTA
Source organism: Arthrobacter sp. NQ7 (assembly GCF_029581595.2). Classification (NCBI taxonomy): domain Bacteria; kingdom Bacillati; phylum Actinomycetota; class Actinomycetes; order Micrococcales; family Micrococcaceae; genus Arthrobacter; species Arthrobacter sp. NQ7. The sequence continues at coordinate 39,670 of NZ_JARFXU020000023.1, forward strand.
CGCCGTCATGGGCAGCCCCGGTGTCGTTGACCCTGCCTCGGGTCGCCTACAGCACGCTTCCAACCTTCCCGGCTGGGACGACGTGTCGACCATGACCGCCCTGCACGAGCTGTTCGGGCCGAACTTCCTCATCATGAAGGATGTCTATTTGGCGGCGCTCGGGGAGGCCGAGGCCAGGAACACGGACGGGGCCAAGGACTTCGTCCTGCTGTCAGTCGGCAGGGGCGTGGGCGCTGCAGTTGTCCGCGATGGCCAGCCGCTGTCCGGTGCGAACGGTCTGGCAGGGGAAATCGCGTTTCTGCCACTGGGCGTGGACCCGCTCAACCCGAGCACACCCTCTCTGCGCGGTTCCCTGGAGGAAGCCGCATCGGCCGACGCGATGCTGTCCTCGAGCGGATTTTCCGACGTCGCCGAACTTGTCCGGGCCGCCCGCGAAGGGCACCAAGGGGCAGCTGAGGCGCTGGCCAGGGAAGCGCGGCTCGTGGCTTACGCACTCAGCCCACTCCTGCTCGTCGTCGATCCCCCGCTGATCGTGCTCACCGGCAGTGTCGGACTCCATGGCGGTCCGGATTTTGCCGAAGCGGTGCGGCACGACCTCGGGGAGCTGCTCCCGGTCCGCATCCCTTCGGTGGAGACCAGTGCGGCCGGAGAGCTCGCGATCCTGCGCGGGGCGGAGACCAAGGGCACAGAGCTCGCATGGGACATGCTGATGACGGGCCTCTGACCCCGATCCCGCGCCGTGCTTGCAGGGGCCTTGACCTTGATCGGAAAACTGTTTTACGATTGAGCTACACGGCTCCCGCCCATGTTTCGCATGTGCTTCGGGATCAGCCCTCTCCCAAAGGATTCACAATGGCGTCCATTCCTGCCCGCGCACCCCAGCTGCGCCGTCGCATCGGCTCGTTTCAGGCCACAGCGCTCAACATGTCCCAGATGGTCGGCATCGGCCCATTCATCACCATTCCCGCCATGATCGTTGCCTTCGGCGGACCACAGGCCGTGGTCGGCTGGATCGCCGGCGCGGTGCTCGCCCTCGCCGATGGCCTCATCTGGGCCGAACTCGGCGCCGCAATGCCGGGCTCGGGAGGCACCTACGTTTACCTTCGCGAAGCCTTCAAATACCGGACGGGACGCCTCATGCCGTTCCTGTTCGTCTGGTCCGCCGTGCTCTTCATCCCCCTGGTCATGTCAACGGGCGTCATCGGATTCGTCCAGTACCTGGGCTACCTGGTCCCGGGGATGGAAGACCTGACAGGTACCTTCGTCGGCCTTGGCCTGATCCTGGTCATCACCGCCGTCCTGTGGCGCCGCATCGAATCGCTCGGCAAGCTGACCGTCGTACTGTGGGCCATCATGGTCCTCACCGTCCTGACGGTAATCGTCGCGTGCTTCACCCACTTCAACCCCGCGCAGGTTGTCGACTACCCCGCCGGCGCCTTCGACATCACCTCGGGCGGCTTCTGGATCGCCTTCGTCGCCGGCCTGACGATTGGCATCTACGACTACCTTGGCTACAACACCTCCTCGTACATGGGCGCCGAAGTCAAGAACGCCGGAAAGACCATCCCCCGCTCCGTCGTGTTCTCCGTCGTGGGCATCATGGTGATCTACCTGTTCATGCAGATTGGCGTCCTGGGCGTGGTCAAGTGGCAGGAAATGCTCGACACGGACTCGCTGGCGTACCAGTCGCTCGCCTCCCTAGTCCTCCAGCGCACCTGGGGTCCGGACGTCGCCAACATCGTTACCGTCCTCATCCTGATCACGGCGTTCGCCTCCCTGATGGTGGGCCTCCTGGCCGGCTCGCGGGTCCCCTACGACGCCGCCCGCGACGGAGTGTTCTTCAAGTCCTTCGCGAAGCTGCACCCGACAAAAGAGTTCCCAGTCGCAGGACTCATCGCCATGGGCGTCATGACCGCCGCCGGATTCCTCATCGGCCGGGCAACCAACATCAGCGCACTCATCCAGCTCCTGACGGCCGTCATGGTCCTCGTGCAGGCCCTCGGACAGGTAGCCGCGGTGGTCGTTCTCCGCCGCCGCAAAGACATGGTCCGGCCGTACAAGATGTGGCTGTACCCCGCGCCGCTGATCATCGCAGGACTCGGCTGGCTGGTCATCTACTTCTACTCCGACGTCAACGCGCCGGACCTGCACCCCGTCGAGCTCTCCCTGGCGTGGGTAGCTGCCGGTGCCATCAGCTTCTTCATCTGGGCCAAGCGCGAAAAGACCTGGCCGTTCGGCCCGCTCCCGGTCGACAAGAACGAAGTCGATGAGGAAATCAGCGTTCACGAGGTCAACGCATGAACGGTTCAACACCAGCCCAACTGGCTGTCGGCATCGACGTCGGCGGAACCAAGCTCAAAGTCTGCGCAGCAACCCTTGACGGCCGCATCCTGGCCATCTCCGAAGCCCGCGGACCCGCCGGCCGCCACACCACCCGGGTACTCAAGGACGTCCAGGCATGCTTCACGAATGTGCTGGACAGGGCGGCCGCGCTCCTTGGCCGTGACGTGATCGCTGGCGCGGTCGGGCTCGTCACGCCCGGCGTCATCGGGGAGAACGGCATCGCCCTCACCCCGAACAACCCCGGGATGGAAACGTCCTTGCCAGCCGAGACCATTGCCGCCATGCTCGGTGTCGGAAGCGTTGCCTGGGCCAACGACGTCAAAGCCGCGGCCATGGCGGATCACCAGTGGGGCGAACTCCAAGGCGCCCGCTGCGGCTTGTACATCAATCTCGGCACCGGCCTCTCCGCCGGAGCCGTCATCGACGGCAAACCACTGATGGGTGCCAACGGCGCGGCCCTCGAGATCGGCTACCTGCTCCCTGTGTCGGCTTCCCACACTCGCGGACACCGCAGTGGCAGCGCGCCACTGGAGGACGCCGTTTCAGGACGGGCCCTGGGTGACAGGGCGCTTGCGTCCACGGGAGAGTCGGCGACCGCCTCGGAGATCCTCGGCGCCTGGGCCAAGAACCCAGGCTCCGGGACGGTGTTGTCTGAGTTGGGCGCGGAATTCGTCGATGAACTCATCCACATGGCATCCAACCTGGCCATCACCCTGGACCCGGACATCATCTCGATCGGAGGCGGCGTCACCGCTGCCGCCGAGGTTTTCATGCCGCGGCTCCGGGATGCACTGGACGAATTCGTGCCGTATCCCCCGGTGGTAGCGGTTTCCCCGATGGCAGGCGACCTGTCCATGCTCGGGGCGCTCTTCATCGCCTACCAGAGCCTTGAGGCACCCGTGCCGTCCCTGTGCCTGCCGCTGCCAGCAACAGCACACAACCTGGACGAAACCCTCCGCATGCCCGAACCATCCCGCGCAGGAGCATAAAAACCGTGGACATCATTGTCACCGAGACGCTGGACGAACTTGGGACCGCCGCCGCTGACCTGGTTCTCGCGCAAGTTCGGGCTAAACCGTCGACGGTCCTGGGCGTCGCCACAGGGTCCTCGCCGCTGCCGGTCTACGAGCACCTGGCCCGCGCCGAAGCCGACTTCCGCGGGGTCACGTGCTTTGCCCTGGACGAGTATGTGGGCCTTCCCGCAGAGCACGAACAGAGCTACGCCCATTTCGTCCGTCACAAAATCTCTGCGCCTCTGGGGATCCGGCCCGAAAACACCCACGTCCCGAGGTCGGAGGACGGATACGGCGCGTCCGCCTGCGACCACTACGAGGACCTGATTCGGCGTGCAGGAGGAATCGACCTCCAGATCCTGGGCATCGGACGCAACGGGCATCTCGCCTTCAACGAGCCGGGTTCGCGGTTCGACTCCCGCACCCGCATCATCCAGCTCACGCAGGACAGCAGGAAGGCAAACGCACGGTTCTTCCCGTCGATTGAGGATGTTCCCACCCATGCCATAACCCAAGGCCTCGGAACCATCCAGGAAGCGCGCCATCTCCTGGTGGTCGTGAGCGGCGAAGCAAAAGCCGCTGCGGTGCGCAGGGCGGTTGACGGACCCGTCACCAAAGACATGCCCGCATCCATCCTCCAACGACACCCCAACGTGTCAATGGTCCTGGACGAAGCAGCGGCAAGCCTGCTCAGCAGGAGCCACGCCCTATGAGCGACAGGGCCGCCTAGAGCCGTAGGTTGGCCATCGGCTTCGGCTCGTCATTAGGGCTTCCCGCCGGCGACGGCGCCTGCCTCGGAAGTTATTGGTCCTTGGCCCACTCCCGGAGCTTCTGTACTGTCGTCGTGACGGCATCGTCCCACAGTGACGCGTTAGGAAGGAGGCGTGGCCTCCGCGTGAGTCGTCAGATCGATCAGCGTGCCGTCCGTGTCGGTGATGACCGCAATACCCAGCTTCAGGGCAGCTTTAGAGCATTTCTTGCAGCCGCTCAGCAGGAACCATGCCCTCGCCACCCGGGCCACCTGGTGTCCGCAAAGCGTGCCGGAGCTCTGCGAAGACTTCAAGGCAAGGTGCGTGGACGTTCCGCCAGGCGTGCTGACGACCAAGACGTCCTGGGTTCGACGCCAGTCCGCCCCGTAGGCCTCGTTCGCGAGGATGTTGGGCACGCTGTTTCGGATGATGACCTCGTCGTCTGGCATCAGCCCGGAACGTTCCGCGGATCGTTGCCATAGCTGTTCTTCTCCGAGATGGTGCCGTCCTGGTTCTTGATGACGTGCTCGACCTTGCCAGCCTGTGCAGCCTGGCGGCCAGCGTCGACCGCATCGTCCTTCTTGCTGTAGCCGGCGCCGAACGCGCGGTCGTTGCCTTCACGGCGGTTCTTCCACGAACCGTCTTCCCAGTACGTCTCGATGTCACCCTGTGCCACTGCGTTCTCCTTCGGATTGCGGGTAGCGAAAAGCCCCGCAAAACGATTCGCAAAGCGGGGCGTTTCTGGACAGCATTTCCGCCCCATGGGGGGATGGGCGAAAAAACTACCCCACAGTAACCGCAGCCCCGTCTATGCTCCCAAGCGCCACGCCGGGTTGGACCCGATAGGCGGAACTAGACTTTTTGGGTGATGATCACTGGCACTCTCGTGAATTCCGACGGCAGCCACGGAAGCATCGATGCCGAAGGCGCGACATACGAGGAAGCACGCACCAAGCTCGACGAGCTCCTGCAGGAAGGGCAGCAGCTGATCGTCATCCGCACCGACCGTACTAGCCGGCTGTCCGAGCGGCAGCGTGCCCGATAGCAAGATTCACGGGCGGGTCCTAGGCTAACCCCATGACTCAGTATCCGATCTACGCGCAATCTGGGCCGCCCGAGTGGTGGCAGATCCTTGCTGCCTTGGGTCCGTGGATCCTGCTCTTGGCGGCCAGCATCGTGGGCTTCATCTGGTGGCTGGCTCTCCGCCAGGAGACCAAGGCTGTAGGTCGCAACGATCAGTGGTCCCGGGTGGTGTGGGCACTTGAAGCCAGCCTGGACGCGGACCAGCAGAAGCGGCGCGCAGGCCGTGCCGCTCTTGACGTGCTGGACAGGGAAGCCGTGCCAGGCTCCGACGAGGCCAAGATCATTGCCCAAGCACGCCAAGGTAGAAGTTTCGCCCCCAAAGGTGGAGCCGCTGAGACGGACGATGAGCCGAACTAGTCGTGGGCAGAGCAGGGTCGTGAATGAACGGGAGATATTTATAGCGCTGAGCGCGGAGGACAACCTGCCGCGGGGCAACATCTGGAGGGTCACTGCCAAGAAGACCGACTTCTATCTCGACTTCGAAGGTGATCATGCGGGCGGTTTTCATCTGTCCATGCACGGTCCGTCACGGAATTTCAGCGGTCACCGCTTCCACATTGAGAGCAACGAGCAAGCGGTCAGCACCGCTCGGGCCAAAGGCGCATTCATAGAGCATGACCTCGGTCGTGCGCACGCTTTTGATGGAGTCCGACTAACCGACCGTGCATACCGCGTCGCCCGATTGCGCTTCAGGTGGGACCTTCAGCGTCCTCGCTACCGCGAAGCGGCGCTCTCACGCACCCCCATGCCGAAACTGGGGACAGGGAGAGATGGAAGATCTCTCAACACTTCGCTGCCTCCCAACTACGCGTGGGACATTGATTTCGTAGTTGCCTACGGGGAACCCTACTGGCCCGCCCCTGACGAATCCGATGGTCCTAGCGCCCGAATCGGGCCGCTGGCCAATGACGCGGGCATGTGGTTGACGGCAACGTCTTATCATCGCCCTCAAGACGTGTATCCGAGCCCGGAAGAACTGCAGCTGCCGACACCAGGGGCCGGCGAAACACCGCACACCATCATGAGCGGCGGTCCTGGGCATCTCGGGGTCCAGGACATGTACTGGTTCGTCGAAGGGGTTACTACCAGAGAGTTGCTGGCCAAGACTGCTGCCAGCAAGGGGAGAAGCTTGGACGCCCCCTCGGCCTGATGCTCCCGTTGCTTCACGGACGGTTGCGCGCAAAGTCCTCCAGATACTCCATCAGCCGCCCCGGATGCCCAAGCGCTTTTACAGGCCGCGGGTAGTTCTGTACCGGCAAAGGTGTGAGCATCCAGTGGGTAAAGGAGTTGTGCGGCACCTTCAGCTCCAGGGCACGACTGAACAGAGTCTGGACCACTGGGTGCGGCAGGCCGTCCTCCCCGAACTGGTAGCTCGGGGCGAAGGTCTTATCGTCGATAAAGACCGGCACTAACTGCTGCAGGTACGGCTCCGGATCACCGGTCAGCGCCTCGAAGTGCTGCACGCACTCTTCCAGAGTCATCAACCTGAAATCGCCGAGGTTCTCCCACCATTCAGGCTCTATGGCTGGCCAGTAGCGGGGTTCAGCCTTCGCACTCAACGCAATAGCCGTGGCCGTCTTTTTCACGGACCTTCTGGGACCGGTGTCGGACCAAGAAGCAGGAGTAACAGGTGAACTCATCGTCGGCCTGGGGGATGACCTGAACGACCAGCTCTTCGGCGATGAACTCGCCGCCGGGGGTGAGCCCGTCCAGCGTGTCTGCTTCGTCGAGCTCCAGCACAACGGACTTCGCATCGGGGGCCTTGGCGGACTTCAGTGCCTCCAGGGAGCTGTCCTGGGATTCCTTGACGTCAGTCCGCAGTTCGTCGTAATCGGTTGCCACTTTTAGGTGCATCTCATTTCTCGTGAGGGGATTGTCGGCGACTGCAACATACCGGACAACGGAAGAATTCCCTAGCCGTGGGGCAGAATGGGCGCATGTGCGGCAGATACGTGATGTCCAAGGCCACCGGCGACCTCCTGTCCTCCTTTGAGGCCAAGGAGATGGAAGGCACTCCGCCGTCACCGAGCTGGAACGTGGCGCTCACCCAGAACGTCCCCATCGTGGCCGAGCGGCTGGATGAGGGCAGCCTGGAACGGCACCTGCTGATTGCCCGCTGGGGGCTGGTCCCGTCCTGGGCCAAGGACATCAAGATTGGGTCCCGGATGATCAACGCCCGGAGTGAATCAATCCTCGAGAAGCCCTCGTTCCGGAAGGCCGCCGGGAAGCGCCGCGCCATCGTGCCGGCCGAGGGCTACTACGAGTGGCAGAAGACCGAGGACGGCAAGAAGATTCCCAACTACCTGTACTCCGAGAAGGAGCCGCTGCTGGGCTTCGCCAGCCTGTACGAGTGGTGGGCGGACCCGGCCCTGGCGGAGGATGACCCGGGCAAATGGCTGCTGTCCTTCACGGTGCTGACCACGACGGCGCAGGACGCTCTGGGGCACGTCCACGACCGGTCCCCGGTCATCATTCCGCGCGACCGGTTCGCCGAGTGGCTGGACCCGGATCTGTCCGATAAGGGCGACGTCCAGCACCTGTTCGACTCCCTGCCCGAACCCACCCTGGTTCCCAGGATCGTCAGCACCCGGGTGAACAGCGTGCGGAACAACGGTCCCGAGCTGATCGAGCCAGCCGAGTGAATAGCCAGTTGCCGGACGATCCAGCGCCTGACATGGAAATGACATCAAAGGAGGCTGCGGCCTACCTCAGCGGCCCGGTCGGCTACACCGTGAGCGCTAAATTTCTGCGTGGCCTCCGCTATGCCAGCAGAGGGCCAGTCGTGGAGAAGCGCGGATCCAGGCTCGTGTACCGCAAGTCCACCCTGGACGCGTTCCTTCTGGAGAACGGAACCGATCCGACAGCGTGGTACGCAGGAATGTGGCGAGAGGTCGCAGGACAGTTGCGAGCCATCGCCGAGGCAACGGGCGATGACGGGTTCAACCCGCTAATCGAGACCTTGGAGAGGCGCGACCCGCCTGAAGACTGGGATCCAGACCTGGCGAAATGAGCGTCGCAACTAGCTGAGTAGGTGGTTTTCTCAGAGCGGCCTTTTGCTAGTCACCGGGGAGCTTGTGATGAAATCGCCTCTAGGTCCGAGCAAGGGCAAAAGAGGGATGGGGACTATGCTGCTCGTCGCGATGCTTGACGGCCAACGTGTCGATGCAACAACCTACTCGCCCGAGGCCTGGAAGGAACTGCAGAACTCGGAGGACCGCAAGCGCATGGTCCTGCCGCTGTGCGGCGTGCGGGCCGTCGCTATGACTAGAGGGCGCAATACCAGGTATTTCGCCCATCATGGCAAGCGGGATTGCGAGGCGGCGCATGGCGGGGAAACGCCACAGCACATCGCAATGAAGGAAGCCCTAAGGTCTTGCATCGAACGGGTGCCGGGCTGGCAGGCCAGCGTTGAACACCAAGATCCACTGGGTGATTGGACTGTGGACGTCTTGGCCAAAAGGGATGATGCCAAATATATGGTTGCTTTTGAGGTTCAATTGTCTCCGCAAAGCCCCTCTGAGTACTTCAAAAGATCTCAGCGGTACTTCGACAGCGGCCTCTTTCCCGTGTGGCTGGTCCCCCACAAGCTTGAATACGACCGGATCAAAGTACCGGTGGTCGTAACCGGCTATGGCAAAACGTCGCCTGTCCCGACTGACGCTTTCGAACTCCTGTTGCTACCTGCCCACCAGGACTTCGTGAAGGCTGGCCGTGAGCTCGGCGCTTTCGTCGAAGCCCTGCTCCGCATCGGTCACTCCTGGAAACTGGGTTCTCCAAGGGACCAAGCCGAGCGGGAAAGGGCGAAGGCGGCAAGGGAGGCGGTGCAGGCAGAAGCTGAGCGCCGACAGGCTGCGGCCCTGGAGGCCCGCATCGCAGTCATGAACGAAAATTCCGCCTCAACGGAATCTGCCTTCGGCCAGCACGTCGTGCGAACCGAAACCGATACGTACATCTGGGGAAGCCTCACCACGTGCCAGGACTGCGCGGAACCAATGCTGGTTTGGGACGCCCGCAGCCCGGGCTTCCGAAAGAGATGGGTGAAGGTACCCGGGCCCAGGATAAAGCCGGACGTCGGCCCGACTCGAATTGAGAATCTTCCCGAGATCCACCACGCCGTCGATGCATGGGCGAAGGCCGTCAAGGCGGACGTGCGCAAGGCGCTCATCAAGCCGCGGCGGACCGGGGCCAGTGGGCGGCTCTACAGTGCCTTCGTGTGCCCCTCGTGCGACACCACGATGGGCCAGTACTTCATCTCGCGGATCCCGCCGAACAAATGGTCCATCATTAGCGGTCCGACCGTAGACCCCGTCGCGGTGCCACCTTCACGCCGTCCTGCCCCCGCAGCCCGCGTCGCCGGCGGGGCCAAACGTTGCAGAATCCACTCGGTGCCTAGCCAGGCCTGTAAGTTCTGTCGGAATGCCGGGGCCTAACAATGAATGGTTTGGTCGGTGACAAGGGCGGCATGCGCTGAGGCAATCGCTTGGTGGGATAGATTTGGCTCGACTTTCTGATGCGGTTCCAAATGGGGTGTGGTGTGGCAACAAAGCTTTCTCTTGCAGAAATTAGGGCCAACGCGGGCAGGTTTGCCCGCCGGTGGAGTGACGCCAGCCGAGAGAATGCGGACACCCAGCTGTTCTGGGCAGAGTTCTTCGCAGCCTTCGGAATCGATGCCCGCCGATTCGTCGTCTTCGAGCATCACGCCAACCGGTTCAGTACAGGACGGTCAGGGCGCATCGACGTGTTCTGGCCCGGGGAACTCCTGATTGAACAAAAGTCTCGCGGCGCCGATCTGCGCAAGGCGGCCGACCAGGCCTACGACTACCTGGACTCCCTCGACGACAAAGACTTGCCCAAGCTCATCGTCCTCTGCGACTTCAACAAATTCGTCGTTCACGATGTCTCGGTCACCCCCAAGGTCACCCACGAATTCGACCTCAAATCGCTACCCAACCGCATCGGGCTCTTCACCTGGATGGCGGGGTACACCAGGGAACCGGCTGTTGCCGTTTCCGAGCAGGCAGCTAATGCGGAAGCCGTCGCCAAGATGGCGCAACTCTACGACGCCCTGGCTGTCGACAAGCTCTCGGACCACCACGTCTCCGTGTTCCTCACCCGCATCCTTTTCCTCCTGTTCGGAGAAGACACCGGCCTCCTCGAGCGAGGGCTTTTCCGGTCGATCATTGACGACAAGACAGCCGCAGATGGCTCAGACCTGGGCGCCTGGATCCAGGACATATTCCAGACGCTCGACACGGCGCCGGCGAACCGTTCATCGCGTACGGACGAAATGCTGCTCAGGCTGCCCTACGTCAATGGCTCGATTTTCACGGAGGTCATCCCTACCGCTCACTTCGACAAGACTATGCGCCAAGCACTGCTGTCTGCCTGCAAGTTTGAATGGGCCCGCATATCACCCGCCATTTTCGGATCCATGTTCCAGGCTGTGAAATCAAAGGAGGCACGTCGAGGCCTCGGGGAGCACTACACGACCGAACGAGACATCTTGCGGGCCATCGGGCCACTCTTCCTGGACCAGCTTCACTCCGAATTTCGGGCGGGCCAGTTCAGCGTGAAGAATCTGAACGCTCTCTGGGACAAAATCTCGTCCTACAAGTTCCTCGACCCGGCATGTGGTTGCGGCAATTTCCTTGTGGTCACCTACCGGGAACTCAGGGCACTGGAACTGCGGATCATCGAGCAACTGCAGCAGCTCCAAGCGGGCGGCGGCCAGACCGTGCTGCTCGGTGAGGACATGGGGTTGAAAGTCAGCCTTGCGCAGATGCACGGCATAGAGATCGAAGAGTGGCCGGCGCGAATCGCTGAGGTCGCCCTGTTTATCGCTGATCACCAAGCGAATCGCCACATGATGGAGACCGTCGGTTCGGCCCCTGACCGTTTGCCGCTGACCATCTCGGCAAAGATCGTCAGGGACAACGCGCTTGGCCTGGACTGGAACCTGGTGCTGCCTGCTGGGGACGACGTCGTTGTGGTCGGCAACCCGCCCTTCATCGGCATCAGCCTCCGAACCGACCAGCAGACCGCCGAGCTGAAGGCTGTCTGGGGAAAGAAGCACTACCACGGAAGCCTGGACTACGTGAGCGGCTGGTACATCAAAGCCGCCAACTACATGGGGACGCATCGTGGACGGGTCGCCTTCGTCTCCACGTCGTCCATCTGCCAGGGCGAACAAGTGGCTCCACTGTGGGGTCCAATCCTGGGCCGTGGGTTCCAGATCGACTTCGCGCACCGGACCTTCGCCTGGACCTCTGAAGCCAGTGGTAAGGCATCCGTCCATGTTGTAATCGTGGCGTTCTCCCATGGGGGTGTGGTGGGGCGGAAGATCTTGTACGACTACCCAAACATCAAGGGCGAGCCCACGATGAAAGAGGTATCGAACATCTCCCCTTATCTGGTCGAGGGCCCGTCCGTGGTCGTTTACCCGCAGTCAAAGCCTCTGAGTCCGGCGCTTGGCGAGGTCCGCTACGGTAGCAAGCCCACCGATGGCGGAGGATTCTTCATCGGGCCCGAGGAATACAGCCAGTTCATGAGCGATCCCGCGGCCGCCAAGTAAGTTCGCCCCTTTGTGGGCACTAAGGAGCTGCTGCACGATATACCCCGGTGGTGCCTCTGGATGGTTGACCTTGATGCTTCCGACCTCAGGAACTCGGCCCTCCTGCGGGAAAGGCTGGAGCGGGTGAAGTCATTCCGCTTGGCCAGCGATGCGGCATCTACACGTGAATACGCAACGATGGCGCGCTTGTTCCGACAGATAGCCCAGCCGGAAACGAACTACCTCTGCATCCCCCGCCACGTCTTGGAAAGGCGGCTGTTCTTCACCGCCAAACGCCTTGGCCCGGAAACAATATCCGGTGACGCCAACTTCGTGGCTGATGATCCCGACGGCTTCATGTTCGCTGTCATCTCTTCGACGGCATACGTGGTCTGGCAGAAGACAGTTGGCGGCCGCATTAAGAGTGACCTGAGGTTCTCCAAGCTAGGCGTCTGGAACACCTTGCCGCTGCCGTCGGTTTCGTCCGAACTGCGCAAGGAGATCGTGGCGGCCGGCGAAGCAGTTCAGGCAGCTAGGGCGAACCACCCGAGCCTCTCACTGGCCCAAATGTACGATCCGGACGCCATGCCGCTGGACCTGATCAGGGCCCACACGAACCTGGACAAGGCAGTGGACCGGGCGTTCTTCGGCCGCAAGTCGGTGCAGGACGATGAGCGACGCCTCACGCTTCTCTTCGAGCTCTACAAGGACATGGCAACCGCCCAAAGCGCGGCGGCCTGAGCCTGTCGATTCGTGATCGGAGAAGGGTAGAACGTTGGTATACGGCTTTCGTCAGTCAAGATCACCTGTGTCACCGGTCGAGGTTCTCAGGGGTTTTTTCGGGCGTCTTCCCGGGGAAAGGGAGCTTAGCTCTCTCTCCATTACAAAGATGGAAGGTCTCGGGGAAGCACTTGTGCAATCGGCCGAGGCTTCAATCGCCGAGCCAGTGCCCCCGGGAACCTACTATCCAGGCGGCTGGCTTGCCGGAGGCTGGCTTGGGCCTCACTTCCAACCCGAGATTCATCTTGCTTTGCTCTACTACCCACGGCTGTTGGTCCATGACCCGCTAAGCAGCTATTTCTTTGATCGATTCGATGATCTGCCAAAGATGAAAGAGATTCGGATGGTCAATAGGACAAGCCGGTCGCACATTGCGGCGATGTACGCCGGGCCCGATGTGTTTGCCAAGCACGCCGTGTACGCAACGCAAAAAGTGAATCCGGAGCAGGCTCTCGAATGGTTCAAGGGCCTCATCCGAAGCGTTGTTTCGTTCGCCCCGCTCATCGATGATGGCATCCTCATACTCCGTCCGCAGTGGCCAACCATCCTGGCTCGCAAAGAGGCGCTAATGGCTTCAGTCCGCCATGATGTTCGGACACCCGAGATGATTTCCGCTGCGGAATACGATCCTGCTGAGCTGACGCGGTGGGACAACATACGCGGAGGCAAGCTAACCGTGGGGGGTGGCATCCCGCATCCCGCGGATATTGCCTGGACAAATCAGGAAGAGTTTTTCTACCTGGCAAAGACGCTCGCCGTAGCCGATCAAGCCGGCGCTACGTATGTTCCGTCTACCGATGCCGACTACGAGCTACTCCGAGCGAAGGCCATCAGCGGTGCGTCGAAAATCCGAGGGATCCAGCAACATCCCGAGAAACTGCTCGAGGAGGTTTCACGGCTCGTTGTCCCAAGCCTGAAAATCGATCCAAAAACAACGGTCCGCGTCCGACAGGATGAGGAGAGTTTTGATTCCTGGAGGCGGGAACTTTCGACGCTGGCCAGGGACAGCAAAGATGACGACGCAGAGGAGCTGGCCGCGCGTGTCGAGGACATGCTGATTCCACGCATTCGGGAACTTAATCGTTCTCTCCAGCGAAGTCGGCCTCTCAGGGACAACTTGATAGCTGACGGAGCCTCTATCGTCGTGGCGGCCGGTGTAGGGGCTGCGGCCGGGGGCCCAACGGGCGCTGCACTTGCTGCGGGAATGGGGGCACTGCCGGGTGTGATTGGTTGGCTCTTCAAGGCCTACCAGCGCCCCAATCTCAGTGGGTCGGACACAGTCCTCGCGCGACTAATACAGAAGTAACCACTGTCAGCGGGCCATGGTGACGGCACCGTGACCAATGCCGGGATGACGGGATTGCTGTGCCTGACCGGTCCTCCCCGACGTTCATTGAAAACGGACAGGTCACCGGCCCGGCAGCTGTACGTCCGCCGTCGCCAGCTCGGGTCTCGGCCGCAGGTATCTCACGGCGTGCCTGAGGGAATTTCCCGTCCAGGCAGTATCAGCTGATATTTCGACGACAAGCGGCTCAACCAGCGTCAGCGCCACCGGCCCCTTGTCCTTACTGAACCGATTGAGCATGGTGTCGGTGATCACCGCCGGCCACGGGTGCACTCCGTCCGGTGGCCTTATATACAGTGCCAATTCACGCGAGGCCTTGGCGCTCAAGGGCACTGACCGTCCAACGATCCGCAGCCGGCCGTCGACCGGCAGGCCGGCCACCACGTATTGGGGGTGGTCGATAGGGCCGATGACCGCACCGCAGATAACGTCGACGACTTCGCGCCGCTTGACCTTAATCCACTGCCGAACGGACCCTTGGTAAGGCTGTGCGGCGCCCTTGACGACGAGGCCCTCCAGCCCGGCATGATGCAGCTCCTCGAAGCACTTCAGGGCTTCGTCGCGGTCCCTGGTAACGGGTGAGAGGTTCAGCGGAGGCTCCCAGTCGGCGACCAGTTGCTCCAGCAGTTCCCGGCGCTCCGTCAGGGGCATGCTTCTGATGTCGTGCCCCGCTACAGCCAGCAGATCGAAGGCAGCGAAGGAGGCCGGATGTTCTTGGGCGGCGGCAGGCAGGGCTTTCTTGGACGTGACCAGGCGGAGCTGCAGCGCGTCGAAGTCGAGCCGGTCCCCCGTCCAGATCACCGCCTCGCCGTCCAGGACGCAGCCTGGACGGCGATCTGCGCGGCCGCGGCCTCCAGCAGCTCCGGGAAGTAGCGTGAGAGATCTCGCCCCTGGCGGCTCCACAGCGAGACGCCGTCGCCGCTGGCGACAATTGCTAACCGGAAGCCGTCCCACTTGGGCTCATACATGCAGCCGCCGGGCAATGCTCCCGCCGGCGGGACTGATTCGGCACTATTAGCCAGCGCCAGGGATACCGGCGGACGCAGCGACGAGGGAATGTCTTCTCTCATGCCGCAACGGTACGTCGCGGATGGACTCCAGCAGTCATTGCTCCGTGAGCCGGAGTCGACTTGGCCTTAGGATTGCGGCATGTACGACGATGACGGCATGGCGGCGCTGCGGCAGCGGCGTACCCCGGTCAAGCATTTTGGGGAGACGCTGCGGGCCAGCAAGTACAGCTATCGGCTCAAGCGGGCCGAGTATGCACTCATCAGCCGGAAGCCAACGGCGAAGCGGCCCCGGTATGAGTACAGCGCCGAGGAGTGGGACGCAGAGGCCTGGGCGTTTGAAGACGAGGCGCACATGCGGTTCTCTGATGAGTTCTGTGAGGACCGTCGGCAGGCGGCGCTGGAGAACTTTGACCTCAACATGGCGTTCTTCAAACAGCTCTCCGGAAAGGGCTTTCTGGACGCACTGAGCGGCATGCTGGCCAAGCATGAGAGCCTCCAGCCCGTCAAAGACCTGCGTGACTGGGCAGGCGTAGAGGGCGTCTACGTCATGGTCCTCGACCGATACAAGCAGGCCTACACCGGGCAGGCTGAAGACATCCGGGGGCGGATCAAGAGGCACTGGAGCGGCACCAAGCAGTTCGACCGTCTGATTTTCGAAGACAAGGAAACCTCAGTCCTGTCCATCGACTCGTTCAGGGCCTTGGATACCAGCCGCATCTTCGCGGCTAAAACTAAGCGGCGGTGGGAGCTGGAGCGGCGCATCGTCAACGATTACCAGCCGGACTTCCTTCTCAACCGGGTTCCCGGTGGCGAAAGACCTACGGGAGACCGATTCCTGTTATGGGAGGTCAAGCGGCGGCAGTTGCTGGCCAACACCCGGGAAAGCAAGGAGGAGTCCGGAGCCGTTGATTTAGTCGTTGCTGATTGACTCCAGCAGCCACTGCTCCGAGAGGGGCTCACGGCGCAGCTCAAACGTCGTCAACGGGGACATAGAATCAGCGCGCACCTGCACTTGCCAGTGCTCGATGTCCACGACGTTGCCGATGCCGACCGGGACGCTTCTCCTGGTCTCCCACCAGGAATCCCGCGTGAAGCAGTGGACAGGCTCTGCTGCCACGGCCCACAGCTTCCCGTCATACCGGACCGCCAGCGGAGTGCCGGCTTTGGTGAAGCGGACCGCCACGGGGATGTTCAGGGCGGGTGCTTCGGGGGTGGCTGTCATTTCGGGTCACTCTTTCGGTGAGTTAGGCGGCTTTGACGAGAGGTAGCTCGTCCCAGTGCGTGGTGTAGCGGGGTGAGAGCATGTCGCGTTTCATGGTCCAGTCGGGCCCTCCCCTGATGCCACCGTGGCCCAGACCGATCGAGCCGCGGCCGTACCGGCGGGCGACGTCCTCCAGGAGCGAGCCGATGTGGCGCTCCTCGTGCGGGTTCTCGAAGAGGGACAGCGGCGCCTGGTTGCCGGTCGGGCGCAGGTCGGTGACCATAATGCCGGCCTTGGCATAGCGGATGCCCTCGACGATCCGCGGCAGCAGCGCGTGGGCAGCCTTGGTCAGGAGGACAGGGTCGGCAGTGCGCATCGGCAGCGGGACGCACACCGAGGGGTAGGACGTGTCTTTCGGGTTGAAGTGCGAGGTGCCGGCGAAGGCGGTAAGGACCTTGGCCTGCAGCCTATGCTTCGCCAGCCGCGCCGAGGCCTGCTGCCCGTATGCGCTCATCACCTGTCGGATGCCGGCAGCGGTGGTGATGGGCTTGGCGAAGGAGCGGGAGAAGATCAGCTGATCGCGCCCGATCCGTTCCTCCTCCATCGGGATGCACGGGGTGCCCTGGAGTTCCAGGACGGTGCGCATCATGACGATGGAGAACCGGTCGCGGATCATGACCGGGTCGGCGCGGACCAAATCGAGGATCGTGAAGATGCCCATGCCGTTAAGTCGCCTTGTCAGCCGGCCCGCGATGCCCCAGACCTCCTCCACGGAGAGCCGCTCCAGCAGCGCTTCCCGCACCGCCGCGGGAACGGACTCCCAGTGGCACACTCCCCCGAATGCCGGGTTGTTCTTGGCCCACTTGTTGCACAGTTTCGCCAGGGTCTTCGTGGGCGCGATCCCGACGCAGACGGGAACGCCCACGTGCCGCCGTACCGCGGCTTTCATAGTCCGGCCGAGGTCGAGCAGCTGCTCGGGTACACCCTTGACGCCCAGGAAGGCTTCGTCGATGCTGTACACCTCGAGCCACGCGGAGTACCGGCCCAGCAGTTCCATCACCCTGGCGCTGATGTCGCCGTAGAGCTCGTAGTTGCTGGACAGGGCCACGAGCCCCCACTCTTTGGCCCGGGGGGCGAGTTTGAACCACGGATCGCCCATCGCGATGCCAAGCTTCTTGGCCTCTGGGGACCGGGTCACGGCGCAGCCGTCATTGTTGGACAGTACGATCACCGGCTTGCCCTCCAGGGAGGGGTTGAACGCCCGCTCCGCGGAGGCATAGAAGCAGTTGACGTCCAGGTGGGCAATCTGTGGCATCCGCCGCATCACCGCTGGCTTAGACATGGCCGGGGTCGCATCTGATGCGGAAACGCGCGCTACACATGGTGAAGACACCTGGTGGCAACGCCCCAGATCGTCAGGTCGGAAAGTGACGGCACGGGGATGTCAGGGTAGGCGGGGTTCTCGGCCTGCAGCACGACGCCGGCGGTGGTGATCCGCAGCCTCTTGATCGTCAGCTCCCCGTCCAGGACCGCCACGACCACGCATCCGTCGTGCGGTTCGAGCGCTCGGTTTACGACCAGCTCGTCGCCGTCGCTAATGCCGGCACCCTCCATCGATGATCCGGACACGCGCACGATATAGGTGCTCGCGACGTCCTTGATCAGGTGTTCGTTCAGGTCGATCCGGCCCTCGAAATAGTCCTGCGCCGGCGACGGATAACCCGCCGCGACCGGCACCGGGGAGGCCAGGACCAGCAGCATGGACACCTCCGCATCTACCACACGAGGGCCGACAATTACAGGCACAACACACCTTTATTCGAACATACCTTCGACTACTCAGTGTACGCGTGGCCCCGGACAAAGGAGCCTGTCGGAATGAAATGAAGGTGTTGCGCTGGCGAGGGGTAGCATTCGCGGAATGAACGATGAGCTCACGGCTCGCCTGGTGCGTCAGGCGATGCAAGCAACCGCTGAGGGAGAGGCGGTCGACGGCCGCCCGGAGGCCGCGCTGTCACTAAGGGCCGTGGGCTTGTCCGTTGAGTCCATCGCTCAAAAACTCGGCTGCAGCACATCGGTGGTCCAGGCTGCCCTGGATACCGCCGCCGCCCGCCGCCCTCGCGGATTGCGGCGCGAGGAGCGCTTCCCGTACGAGCTGCACGTCCTGCTCGCTGCCAAGCTCCGCGACCACCCGGAACTGCGCGACCTGGCCAGAGCGAACATCCGGCGCATGCGCGAAACGCCCAGGGCCCCAATGGCTGAAGACTGGGTGGACCGGTGGGAGGAGATCCTGGACCTGTCGGCGGATGCTGCGGAGCGCCAGATGCTGCGAGGTGATGAGCTGGGCAGCGACCTTCGGCAGATGAGCCCCTTTGCCGGCGCGCTCGACCAGGACGAGCGCGCAGTCGCGATGAAGAAGGCGCAGCTCCTCGCTGGCCTTTCAGCCTCAGGAAGGTCCTAGCTCAAGGAAGCCAGGTACCGCTGCACGACGTCCTCGCGGATGCGGCCGCGAGGATTCACCTCGATGCCGTTCGCGCCTGCCCAAGCTCGGACGGCCTTAGTGTCGGCCGCCGGCGGGAGCTGGCGAACGGCAGCCGCCCTCCCGACCTTCTCCTTGCGCGCCGCCTGCGCATAGCGGGTCAGCACGCCTCGAAGTGCGGCTGCGTTCTGACCTGCCAGGTCAATCTCGTAGTCGGTGCCGTCCAGGCCAAACCGGAGGGTCTCAGTCGCCTCGGATCCATCGAGGTCGTCAATCAGTTCAATCACGGTGCGTGTAGCCATCCGAAGATCGTAACGAGACCCGCCCCTCACAAAATGGTGCAACGCGGCCGAACGCGCTTGTGATCTAGCTCACGACGTGGCCGCTCTTAAGGGCTTTCAAAGCGGATCGTATGTGCTAGCCCGCTGAACTCCCTTTGTCAGACGCCGCATGTGCTTTCGAAACAGTCGTAGAATCTACGCCTCATTTGGAGTTGTATTTTGCGAGACGCAGTCATGCTGAACCAGTTGGCAAAGCTGGACCCCGGCCGTGCCTTTGTGGTTGTCGCGTCAGTCGTGGCGGCAACGAGGGCTTTGCCGCTAGCGCCCAGGGCACCGCGGAATGCTGGAATGCTTGCCATGTTGGTCCTCCCAGAAACAACGAAAAAGGCGACGGGGTAACAGGCGGGGTCCTGTCTGCGCGCGACGTTATTACTTGAGAGTTGGAAAAACCTCACCTCGACAAAGTGATAGTCCAACCGGCGACCCGAAGGACTACCGAGGAATGCTTCCCCGCTGTGTTGGTGAAGAATAAAATTGCTGTGCTGGGGCGGCGGTGCCGTCGTAGTCTGGCCGGACGTGGTGCCGCAGACGGCCAAGCTTGTCTCATAGGCGGAACGGCGGCACCCAATGACCACGAAGTATCACCTGTGGGGGCGCGCGGCCCTCGTATGCGCCCTGGTCCTCACGCCAACTGGCTGCACCCAGTCCAACGATGGACCCACCCCATCTTCGAGCTCACCGAGTCCCTTCGTGTCGCTGGAGCATCAAATCCAGTTGTTCATGGATGAGGGAGCACCCTCCGCCGTCGTACAGATCCGCTGGCCCGATGGCGAGTGGTCCCGAGCCTACGGCGTCCGCGACCTCGAAACCAGGACGGCTGCGCAGCCCACGGACCGCGCAGAGGTCGCCAGCGTCACCAAGACAATGACCGCCGTGGCCGTGCTGAAGCTCGTGGACGACCACCTCATCGGCCTCGACGATCCCGTCAATGACGTCATCCCTGGCTTCACCACGTCACTCAAGCCACCAGGCCCAATCACTGTGAGGCAACTGCTCGGCCACACTTCCGGGATGCCCGAGGTCAATGATGCCCTGCCGAAAGACATTGACTTCCGCCCCGTCCTTTCCCAGACGCTCACCATGGAGCGTGGCCTTCAACTGGCGGGAACCCTGCCATGGACTCATGACGATGTCGGATCATTCAAGTACTCAAACACGAACTACCTCGCACTGGGCCTCCTCATCCAGACCCTGCGGCACAAGCCCTTCGTCCAGGTAATGCAGGAGGAGGTCTTTGACCCTCTTGGACTGAAGAACACCAGTCTGAACCAGGTTGACCTGCATGAAGCCGGGCTGTTGCACGGCTACGTGACCCTGCGCGGCGAGCGTATCGACACCACGAACAACACCTTCTCCGTGGGCAACCCAGCCGGCGGCGCTATATCGACTATGGAGGACCTGAACCTGCTCATGGCAGCAATCTTCCAAGGACGGGCGGTCTCTGCAGCCTCCCTGCGCGAGATGAAAACCAGCCCGAGTTTCCGCCCCTACGGGCTTGGCGTGTGGGAGCACGGGGATGGGTGCTCGAAGGAATCCCGGCACGAGGGCAGGGGCTCCTTCGATGATTATCAGACGGTAGCGGTCAGCAGCGGAGACGGAAAGTATCAAGCCGCGATGTCAGTCACGACCCCGCCGATGCCCTCGGAGCTCGAAGACCCCTCCACCCAGGAAAAGCGAGATTATCTGAACGGCGGGATCGAATCAGCACTCAACGAGACTCTCGACCGGCTCTGCAGCGCAGCTGAATGACACGCGCAACCGACTGGCCGCGGTGGGGTCGTAATCATCGAGCTGGAGGAACAGCGCATCTATCCGACGGGGTGGCCATGGGAGCAGTGGTCCTCCCCGGGCAGAATCTCATGCCCCTGAATGCAGGTTCGCTCTGGCGCAAGCGGCCGGTCGTGGTAGCTGAGGAAGACGCTGCTGTAGCCGCGCTCGATGCCCTCGTCCTCACGCTTCAGCCACTCGCCCAGATGCAACCCGTGATGCCCACCGGTCTTTTCCGGCTTTTTCGCTTCATGCGTCCGATGCCCAAAAGGATTCTTCGTCATGGCACTCGCGACCTTCAATAACGTCTCTGTGAATGCAGAGAGGAAACGGTGCAATCATGCTAGGCCCACCGTGAAACCACTTCAATTGCCAGCGCATTCCGTTATGGACGAGCCCCGATGCGACTTGAAGCCATCATAGGTCCCGGATTTAGGAGACACGCCCTAGCTCACCACACGTCTAATGGGTGTTGCCGCATCGCGTACGGCGTCGTGGGCCAGGGTGAGGGGCTCGGGTTCGCCGGCCACCGTCAGCCCGGAAACGTCCCACAGACCGAAGCTGGCCCAGCGGGGCTCGTAGAAGGACCACCAGGAAACGCCGGCGTAGTCGCCGGTGTCGTACATGGACCGGGCCCACTGCTGGGTTGAGGCTCGGTCGCGGGACACGACGCTGCTGGCCCGCAGGGCCCACTCCTGCAGCACCTCGGGATCATCCAGGTCCAGGACGGCCACGTTCCCGGTATACCTCACGAGGGCTTCAGTGTCCCGGCAGGTGTCGCGGGCGGTGGGTCCAGGATGTTCTCGTCCCAGCGCGGGTAGCTGCCGAAAGCTTCGGCAACGGCGCCTTCTGCCGAGTCGCCGACGTACACCACGAGGTATTCATGGTCCGGGTCGTCAACCCGGCCGACGCCCTGACGGGGCCAGATATATAGCGGGTGCCCGTTCTGGGACGGGTCGCTGGCGTCCGGGTGCCAGTTCAGTACGCGCCAGAACTCCACTAGGCGAAAGCGCCCTGCTCGTGGGCGCGGATCGCCTCGATGACCGGGGCGGCCCCTTCGATCCGGTATAGGTCTATGGGGCGGGCATTCAGGTGGGGATTGTGCCCCTCCAGCCAGAGGCGTGCCTGGGCCGGGGTGAAGGCCGTGTGCAGGTGGCCGACCAGCGAGTCCAGGTCTGCCAGTTGCACACGGTTCTCTTCGTTGGGCATGTCCTGTCCGGACACCCACCGGCTCGGCCTGTCCTTGTTGACCCCGAGCAGTGCGGCCACGGCGTTGTTGCCCAGAGCGTTGACGAGGCGCTGCGTCATGGCGCGCGGTCCGTAGTCAGGCGTGTCCTTGAGGCCCGCAAGGTTCACAACTGCGGTCCTGCCGGGTGTCTGGGGTTTGGCGTGCGCGCGGCGGCGGGGTGCCACCTTGAAGCCTTTGGGGAGCAGGATCACACCGTTCCTCATTTTGACGGGGGTCTCCTGTCCGCCGCCCCGAAGGATCACAATCTGTTCGACGGTGTTCCGTTGGTTCTCCATCCCCCAACACTATCTGTTGGGGCGATCTGGCGAAAGATTCAGAGGCGGCCTCTGCTGCCGTCAATCACTGGCCCGCAGAGGCCCGCCGTGGGACCACTTCACTTGGCAATCTATTCAGGCGGAACCCGCGACTCTGTGAGTCTGTCGTTCTGTCACCCTGCGGGTGCTGCCCCATCTGTCTCCGAATATTTGACGTGTTCCTCTCGTACGAGCCTGTACAGATGCCCAGGGTTGTCCCGGGCGGCCACCAGGCACCTACTCCCGCGCCGGCAGCACCTTCCTGGCCGCGTACTGGGACCGCCCCCTGCCATGGGCCACTGCGTCCGCCGGTACCTCTGTGCCGAACTTCTTCAGGTAGCGGTACATCGTCGGCCGCGACCAGCCGACAGCTTCGGCCGCCTCGGCAGCAGGTGTGCCGTCCGCAAGGAGCTGGCGTACAGCCTTGAGTTTCGTTTCGATGGTCTCCTGCTTGGGTGCCTGCCGGCCAAACTTCACGCCCCGGGCCTGGGCCGCCATCACCCCGGACCGTACTCGCTCAGTGATCAATTCGCGCTCGTACTGGGCCAGGCTGGCGAAGAGGGCCAGCTGGAGCCGGCCGTGTGATGAAGAAGGATCTACCCCGTCCATGATGGAATGCAGGCTGATCCCGCGCTCAGTGATGGACTGGACGGTGTTTACGACGTCCACCAGGGAGCGGCCGAGGCGGTCGATGCGCCAGACGTAGATTTCGTCCCCGTCCCGGGCGTAGTCAAGGAGCTTGGCCATCTGGGGCCGATCCTTCGCCGCCACCAGGCCCGACATCTCGTCGATGAAGATGCGGTTTTCTTCAACCCCAGCTTCCCGGAGCGCCTGGACCTGCATGACGGCTTTTTGATCTGTTGTGCTCACCCGCGCGTAGCCGAGTTTCATGATCTGCTCCTGACTGTCTCGTCTCACAAACTCTTAAGGCGTCTCAAGACAATCAAGTGATACAGGGTGGGTGAGACATTTCTGGCCCCGGAATGCAGGGATTTCGGGGCCAGGAGCAGTGGTGCCCTTACCTATAGTTCGTGAGACGCTCCGCGGCATGACCGGCGGGAGAGCACAGGGAGCCCCTGAGCAACTTCGGACAGGCGACGTAGAGCCTCAAAAACTGTCCCTGTCGGATAGCCGGCGCAATGGGGTCGGGCCAGGTTTCGAGGTCTGCCTTGATGCCTTTGCCGGTTCGGGCTGCTTAGGGAGCGGGAGCCTGGGTACTTCCCCGATGTGGAGCAGGGATGGGACGGGGAGCAGGACCTTCGGGGATGGGCTGCAACGGATGGGCCGGACTCTGGTGGTGATCCCTGCACGATTGAGGTGCGGTCCGGTGTCATTCACCTGCGATGGGTGGATGGCGGCCGGGTGAGCGAGGCGACTGCCCGGGAGGTAATGGCCAGGGTCAGCGCCCTCAGCTCCCGAAGGAAGCGGCCCCTGCTCGTGGGTGCGTCCTGGATGGAGGCGCTCGGGCACAGGGCGCGAAACGTGTTTGCTGCCACCTGGCCGCTGACTCGTGTCGCAGTGATCGGAACGTCGGCGGTTGATGAGGTGGTTTACGTCTTCTATGTCGCGCGACACCAACCGGCGTGCCCGGCGCTCAACCTTGCACCGGAAACCTGCCTGGACCCGCGCCTGCCCCGCCTTGTGAACGAAGCACCCATCAACCTTGACCGGATCGTCCTGGAACTCACAGAACGGCAATCCGTGGAGGACTATGACTCCCTGCTCACCGCCCTGGCGCCCCTGCGGAAGCGCGGACTAAGGATAGCCGTCGATGACGCCGGCTCCGGCTTCTCCTCCATGCGCCACATCCTGCACCTCCAACCCGACATCATCAAGCTGGACCGCTCCCTCATCACCGGCATCCACGCTAACCCGCGACAGCGCGCCCTCGGCGCCGCAATGGTCCAGTTCGCCCAGGAAACAGGCGCCACCATCGTGGCGGAAGGACTGGAAACAGAAGACGACCTTGCCACCACCAGGAACCTGGGAATCCATGCCGGACAAGGCTATCTCCTTGGCCACCCCACAACCCGCCCCGCCGACTGGGCAACATGGCACACGACGTCCGCCCGGGCGTCCTCCACCGCAAATGAGCACGCTGCGTAACCTTGGCGTGACCAGGCTTTGGCCCGGCACTGCCGGAGGCCGGTCCGTCCCACACCGGGACTACCGGCATGCGTCCAACTCCGCGGCCCCCTTAGTCGCGGTCAGGGCGGGGAAAGCTGCTCCACGGCCCAGCCGAGGATGACTTCGTCAAAATCGTCCAGTAGAGGGATGCCACGGATGAAAGCATCGAGTTCCATTTCACCGCCCTGGCCACCTTCGGCCCAGTAACCCAACCACAAGACAAACAGCGATACAGCGTCGGCGTCGATCAAGGACCGCGCTTGCATCCGGGGATTCTCAACGCCCATCGTGAAGCCTCCACAACCGCTACGCGCCAACAACCTAAGCATACTGAGGATTTCCTTCGGGTGTCGGGGCTGGGGAGGTCTATTTCCTCATGTTTGCGGTTAGAGTGTGAGGCAGGTCACTTCTCTTTGGGTTTTGCGGTTGTTTTCGAAATATTCGGGGGTTTGGTCTCAGTGGTGACCTGTGCAGGGCTGGTTTGGGGAAGGCTTGCCTGGACGAGCGGCCGTTTCTTGTAGCGGCGGGTCGTCCCGGGGATGGGGGCGGTGTGTCAGGTGTAGAACGCGGTGCTTCTGTTGTGGCGTTGATGCTGCTGGAGGGCATGGGGCAATCGGTCATCGGTATGGACGGTGACTGGCAGGTCCAGTACTGGAACCCTGCTTCGGAGCGGCTGTACGGCTTCTCCGCCGACGAAGTCCTGGGCCGGAAGATCACCGATCTGGGTATCGCCCCGGTGCCGGAGGCCGCCGCGGGGGTGGCCGAGTCCGGCCCGGGTCTAGTCGACGGGCTCACGGCGGGCCGGGAATGGGCCGGTGAGTTCTGGATGCGGCACCGCCAGGGACGGGATTTCCCGGTCTTCGCGATGATCAGCCCCGTAGTGCCGATGCCCGGGACACCGATCACCGTGGTGATGGTGTCCAAGGACATCACGGAGCGAAAGCACCGGGAAGCTGCGCTCCGCCGGATTTCCGCGATGGTCGAATCGTCCGGCGACGCAATCATTGGCTTCGATCTGGACGGGCTGGTGACAAGTTGGAACGCCGGGGCCGTCGAGATGCTGGGGTGGCAGGCGCGGGAAGCCCTGGGCAAAAGCCTGCGGCCGTTGGTCGCCGTGCCCGGGATGCAGGACGACGAGGCGGCGGAACCGGTGAGGGAAGCCGTCAGCAAAGGCTCGTTCGTCAAAGGGCTGGAAGCCTTTTGGCGGTGCAAGGACGGCGCCGTGGTCGTTGTTTCCTTGACCGTTTCCCCGGTGTTCGACGAGGACGGGCAATGGGTAGGCGCATCAGTCATCGCCCGCGACATCACCGAGCTGAAACGGTTGCAGGCCGCCGCGGAAGCAGAGCGGGAACGGCTCCTCGCGGCCCAGGCCATGGCGCACGTGGGCTCCGTCGAACACGACATCGTCGCGGACCGGTGGACGTACTCAGAGGAGTACGCCCGGATCTACGGGCTCCGGCCTGGGGAGCAAATCTCCAGGCCCCGGTTTCTGGCTCTTGTCCATCCTGAGGACCGGGAAACCATCCGGCAGGAATGGGCCCGCATTGATGCGGGGGCGGAGGCTGCCGAGTATGAATTCAGGATCATCAGGCCCGACATGGAGGTGCGGTGGATGCTTTCCCGCACGAGGATGGTGCGGGAAGGCCCGGATAACAAGCCGATACGCTTTCTGGCTACGGTCATGGACATCACCGACCGCAAAAAATCCGACGAGGTTCTTCATTGGCAGGCCCGCCATGACGCCCTGACGGGTTTGCCCAACAGGTACCAGCTCACCGAGGCCCTTCAGGATCTACTGGGTCGGGAACCAGGAAAAGCTGCGGTGATGTTTGTGGACATTGACCGGTTCAAAACCGTCAATGACGGAATCGGACACACTGCCGGGGACGACCTCCTGGTCCTGCTGGGCGAGAGATTGCGGGCCGCCGTGCGCCCCGGCGACATAGTCGGCCGTTTCGGCGGAGACGAATTCGTCATTGTCTGCCCCGGTCTGTGCCGGAATGGTGCGGCCGCGGTGGCCGAACGGGTCCGGGACACGGTCCGGGAACCCTTCGAGATCCACGGGCGGAAGATTTACCTCAACGTCAGCGTCGGCATAGCCCTGGCCGGCGAAGGGGACACCCCTGAAGCATTACTTGCCGGGGCAGACGCCGCCATGTATCAGGCCAAAGCCGCCGGCGGCGACCAGTCCGCCGTCTATCACTCCTCCCTCCTGGGTGAAGCGGCAGGACGTCTGGACCTCGAATCAGATCTGCGCCAGAGCCTGGAGCGGGACGAGTTCAGCCTCTACTACCAGCCCGTCATCGACCTGGACACGGATCAGGCCGTCGGTTTCGAGGCCCTGCTGCGCTGGCACCACAGAGAACACGGACTCATCATGCCTAGCATCTTCATACCTCTGGCCGAAGAAACCGGCCTCATCATTCCGATCGGGACCTGGGCGTTGCGGACCGCACTGGTCCAGGCTCAGGAATGGCGGACAACCATCCCGGGCGCCGAAAACCTCTCCATCGCGGTGAATATCTCCGGCCGTCAACTCCTCTCTCCCGGCTTCCCCGACATTGTCTGCGACGCCGTGCTCGCGGCCGGGATCGATTCCTCCGCGGTAGACCTGGAAATCACGGAGACGGTGCTGATGCGTCAATCCGAGCTCGCACCCGAAACCCTGAACCGGTTGACCGACCTTGGCATCGGGCTCTCCATCGACGATTTCGGCACCGGCTACTCCTCACTGAGCTACCTCAGATGGCTCTCAGTCCGGGCCCTGAAGATCGACCGGTCCTTCGTTCAAGAACTCGGCACGGGACCACACCACACCTCCATCGTCGAACTCATCACCGGCATGGCCGGCAACCTGGGCCTGGACATCATCGCCGAAGGCGTCGAAACCCCCACCCAACTCACCGAACTCCGCCGCCGCGGTGTCCGCAAAGCCCAAGGCTACTACTGGAGCCGGCCGATCCCAGCCGCCCAGGTCCCGGCCTGGCTCCAAACCCAGGAAGCATCAAAGAAATCATCCACGAACGCCCCATAACCATCACCAACAGCACGCCGCCCGCGTCATAGGGCCAGTCATCACGCCGGCGACGGATACCCGCGTTGTCTGATTCTTGAGCCATTCTTTACCGGAATCCGGCCCCCGCGTTGCGCTGCATCTCCGATCCTGATCCCGGGCGCTTCAACGCGCAGGCCGCCAAGCGTGCGGCCGGTCCACCGGATCGAGAAAAGGATCTGCTGTGAGGTTCGAAGTTGCTGACCGTTGGCCAGGGGCCGTCCTGGTGGCTCCACGAGAGCGGTGAGGTCCTGGCGTGGCCGGGCCGCTACTACGTCTCGCTCGCTTTCGCCGAACGCGAGGCTGCCGCGTTCAAGGCGGCCGCCGCCACCGCAACCTTCGAAATCCTCCCTGCCCCTGGCGGCTGGCAATGGAGGGCTGGCAGCCCGTGGACTACTACATGGCGTACTCGCCCGGCGTCTTCCCCCGGCCCGCAGAAGCACGCCGCGCCGGCAACCAGATCAGACAGAAGGCACGGCACGCCATAGGCCCCTAGGAATAACCAGGAAACCCGGCCCGCCTTGGACCATCTGAGGCTCCGGGTTTCACCTCCGCCCTTCCACTCTTGCGGCCCTAGACTTTCGCCATGCACCCCTTGGCAGCCATCGCCCTGGTCTTCCTCTCCGGACTTGCCTGGGTCAGCACCACACTGACCATATTGATGTCCCTGTCGCAAAGGCGCCGCGAACCCAGACGCGTTGAGCTAAAGTCGCCGTCGGATCCTCTTGGGAACCGGGTTCTAGCGTAGAGGCAAGAGCCAGCCGCTGGGCTTGGTTTGCAAATGGGGCAGGGCCGGCGGCCACGGCATCTCTGAGACCGGATGCCGCTTCCAGCGCCACCGGCCCACGCCCTTATTCACCACTCGTCTCGTATCCCAAGCAGTAGGCAACGGTTTCAGATCCTCTGGAACGTGCAGGGCAGTGGGACCCCGGGTTCGCTATGACAGCTTGGCGCAGATGTCCACGGACTGCCCTGAGGTGAAGTCGACTGACAGTGTTTTGGAGAGTGTGGCGTCCGTGGTGACAACCAAGTTTCCTGTGTACTGGATAGCGCGTGGTCCGGTAGCGTCCGTTCCGAAGTAGATGTAGCCGTTGTGTCCTGACAGGTACACCGTGTAGGTGCCGTCGGCGTTGTGAACGAACCGGTCCACTGAGCCTGAAGTGTTCACAGTGTAAGAGGCACCCGTTTCATGGTTGGTGTAAGTCAGAAGGACGCCCTTACCTACGTTGAAGAAGCTGCCGTTCCTGAAGGTGATCTGGGTCAGTTGCCCGTTTGTCCCGGTGATGTCAAGCTGGAACGGGCATCCGTCTCCCGCGGGGACAGTGGCTTTGAAGGCCTGAATTTCCGGCGGCTTAGTCGCTGCCGCACTGGCTGGTTGTGCGATGAGGAGTATTGCCGCAATGGCAGCAAGTGGCGAAAGATAACCTGGGAAACGCTTCATTGTCCGGCTCCTGGTGTGGCTCGAGTGATGATGACCCCAGCCTCATCAGCCTAGATTCGGAATCAATACGGATACTAGGCTTGAGGGTACTTAACTGGCTGCTGCCTCCCCCTAATCAAAGGAGGTAGTTGCTGCAGCCGATACCCCGGGCCAACAGGGTCACCGCAGGCGGACGAAGCGCTCAACTGCCGCCACCTCGCCCTCGGTGAGTCCCCGTTCCGGGTCGGTCTTCACAAGATGTACCGGCTGAGCGGCAATGATAAAGGCGGGTAGGAGGGTGGCCGGCTGCAAGAAAGTATTCCTTGCATAACCACTGCTAAGCATGCTTATTATGGGTTTAGTCGATTGGGAGAGCGGCTGCGAGTGGAACCGAAAAGGGTGCGCCTAGCGAACGGGGCGCACCCTTTTTCGTGCCGGACCCGCGGGAGCTCCGCCCTGATCGCTGACCCGTCCTTACCTGCAAGGAGACACCATGAACCCAGCGATCTCCGTCGTTGTCTTTGACGTGAACGAAACCCTGTCCGATATGTCCCCTATGGGTGAGCGCTTCCGCGAGGTCGGGGCGCCCGCCGAAATGGCGAGACTCTGGTTCGCGACCCTTCTGCGTGACGGTTTCGCGCTGGCCGCCAGCGGAGACAACGGTTCGTTTGCCACCATCGGTG